>JAHJIQ010000066.1 GCA_018823285.1 Pseudomonadota bacterium | reverse complement strand
CGTCAGCCGCTCGGTTTCCTTGACCACGATGCCCAGATACCTTCGTCGTTCAGACTGATTGAGCTCCGGATTATCCTGCAGAATCTCTGAAAAGGAGCGGATGGAGGTGAGAGGCGTGCGGAGCTCGTGGCTGACCGTTGACACAAACTCATCCTTCAACCGGTCAAGTTCCCTCAACCGCAAATTTGCTTCCCGCAGCTTATTGGTCGCCTCCTCAAGCTCCAGCGACTTCTGTTCCAGCGAGGGGTCAAGTCTGCTTTTGACTTTTGATGGGAAAAATACGCCGTATCAAAGTCAATACACCTCTTGACTGTACGTAACAAAATTAAGATGTGACTGATCTTTGGCGAGGGGTCAGATGTGGCGAGAGCGAGGGGTCAAGTCTGCTTTTGACTTTTGATGGGAAAAATACGCCGGATCAAAGTCAATACACCTCTTGAATACCTGATCGTTGCCGGGCAAATATCCTGGCTAAATCCCGAAAGGGATAAAGAAGATAAACCGGGCGCCGGTCTGTGCTGACGGTTCCACCCAGATCCGGCCGTTATGGTATTCGATGATGTGGCGGCTGATCGACAACCCCAGCCCCGTACCCTGCGGGTTGCCGTCCCTGGAGGTACTGGTCCGGTGGAACTTTTCAAAGATGATCTCCTCGTCGCCGGGAGGGACCCCGCACCCGTTATCACCAATCTCGCAATACACACCTTCGTTCTGATGCCTCAGCGCAACCTCAACCCGACCGCCAACCGCCGGAGAGAATTTGACCGCATTGGACAGAAGATTGATAAAAACGCGCATCAAACGATCGTGATCGGCAAAAATCAGGACCGGATGGTCCGGCAGTTCGATACTTAAAGCGATTCCTTTGTCGGAAAAAAGTCGGCTGGTGGATTCCAGAGCCTCACCGGCCAGCTCGACGATATCCAGGTCCTGCATCTGCCAGTCTGCCTGCCCCGCCTCGATTTTCGCCAGATTCAGGACCTGATTGATCAACCTCGTCAGCCGCTCGGTTTCCTTGACCACGATGCCCAGATACCTTCGTCGTTCCGACTGATTGAGCTCCGGATTATCCTGCAGGATCTCTGAAAAGGAGCGAATGGAGGTGAGAGGGGTGCGGAGCTCGTGGCTGACCGTTGACACAAACTCATCCTTCAACCGGTCAAGTTCCCTCAACCGCAAATTTGCTTCCCGCAGCTTATTGGTCGCCTCCTCAAGCTCCAGCGACTTCTGTTCCAGACGATGACTGTATTCAATCACCTGCGAGGTTTCATCGAGAATGCTCAACAGCCCTTCCTGGCTGATCTCCTCCCCCTTGACCACCGAAGAGACCATGATCCTGGCCGATGCGGCCCCAATGGCGCCGGCCAGGAGCTTCTCGGCATATTCAACCAGATCGGTGTCGGCCTGCATCCCTGCCGCAAGCTCGATATCGCGGCTGCGACCGTAATCCAGCAAGGCCCGGTCGGCTTTAGGGTCGCCGATAAAGCGGGCCAGCAGTTTCTTCAGTTCCGTGATCATGGCCTTGCCGTGCCAGATATGGGGCCCTCCGCTGTGGCGGTAAACGTCAACAAACAGGGATGCCTGAATCCGTTCCATGGTCGACTGACTGTCGAGAAGCGACAGGCCCACCAGGAGGCTTAAATTTGCGAGCATACTCCAGAACACCGAATGCGTTATCGGGTCGAACATATCAAGACCAAGGAGCTGATAGGGGCGAAGGAGGTCGATCCCGAAAGGGCCATGGGTGAGGAAAGAGGCGACCGCAGCATTCGAACCGGCAAAGGTGGGGATGAACAAAGTGTAGGCCCAGACCAGAAAACCGGCCGCCAGCCCGTAAATCGCCCCCCGGCAGCTCGCACCCTTCCAGAATATGCCGAACAGCAGCGGTGGCGCAAGCTGGGCAACGGCGGCGAAAGAAACCAGGCCGATGGAAACCAGCCCAACCGAATCGCCGATAATCCTGTAATAGATGTACCCGAAGAGCAGCAGCACAATAATACAGCCCCGTCGAATCGCGAGCACCATTCCGCCAAGATCTCTCTGCCTGAGCAATGGAATACGCAACAGAGTCGCCATCACCAGCTGGTTACAGATCATGGTGGATAAAGCGATGGTCGCAACAATCACCATACTGGTAGCGGCCGAGAGACCGCCGAGATAAACCAGGATGCTGATGAATTTCTGCTGGGCGGCCATCGGCAGCATAAGGACAAAGATGTCCGGGTCAACTCCGGTTGTGCCGAACCGCAAGATCCCGGCCATCGCTATGGGTAAGACAAAAAGATTGATGGCAAACAGATACAGCGGGAAAAGCCAGGCCGCCTTTCTGACATGCTCCTCGTTGACATTTTCCACCACCAGCACCTGGAACTGCCTGGGCAGAAACATGATCGCGGACATCGACAGCAGGGTGAGGGTAAACCAGTTTACATAGCCTCCGGGAAGAACGTCAAAGGTCATCAGATTTCCCAGTTCAGGGACCCCGGCCATCCGCTCAAACAGATCAAAAGGGCCGCTGAACAGGAAGAAGGTCACATAGATTCCGGCAATGCTGAAGGCCAGGAGCTTGACCACCGACTCGAAGGCAATGGCGGCCACCATCCCCTCGTGCCTTTCAGTGGCATCGACATGCCGGGTTCCGAAAAATATCGAAAAGACCGCCAGAATGATGGCCACCGCAAAAGCGGTATCGTACCAGAAGGATTGTGAGTGCTGTTGGAGCAGTTCAAGCTCAGGGTAAACATGCATGAACGTAAAGGTCCGGGAAATGGCCTTCAGTTGTAATGAGATGTAGGGAACGGTGCCGACCATGGCAATCACCGTTACCAGGCCACCGGCCAGAGCGCTTTTGCCGTATCGGGAGGCGATGAAGTCGGCGATGGAAGTAATTCGATGGACCTTGGCAATGCGGATGATCTTTCGCAGCACAAACCACCACAGCGCCGCCATCAGGGTAGGGCCTAAATAGATAGGCAAAAAGCCGATGCCGGTAGCCGCAGCCCGGCCCACGCTTCCGTAATAGGTCCAGGCCGTGCAATAGACGGCAATCGAGAGGGTATAAACATAAGGGTTGCTGATAATGGAACGCCCGAGATCGGCCCGGTTATCTCCGTAAGAAGCAATGGCAAACAGGCCGCCCAGGTAGACCAGCGAAATCAGGAGAATCAGCCATTCCGGCAGCATGGCATCCCCCTACAAAACCCTTTTTCCCGACGTTGAAGCCGGCGAAGGTCGTTTCCGGATAATCAGGGCCAGGACAATGATGAACAGGAACCAGAGAGAAAAGATATAGAGGTACAGTAAAGGCACACCGGAAAAGAACCATTTTTTGCTGAACAGACCCAGCAGCGGGTAGTTGAACGCGACAATTCCAAGGCAGACCAGGGCAATCAGCCGTTCGTTGATTTTTTTCTGCTCAGCCATTGGTATTCCTCTCCGCAGAAGCCAGCGGCAGGGGAAGGCGAATCAGTGCAAACCCCGCCTTCTCGGATTTCTGGCTCCACAAATCACTGCCATGCCCTCGCAGGACATCAGCGCCACTTGGGGAACCTGCCACTCGGCTCAAGGGCAGGCGCCGCCATTCCTCGATGGCGGCTGCCTTTAATGGCGAACCTTCCCAGAGCATATCCAGGTAGATAAAACGTCCCGTTGCTTCAGGATGAAAACGGAGCGCTGAGAGATCTATGTTGTTTTCCCGCAGAAACTCGAAGAGCGAGAGCAGCAATTGCTGCATCCATCGACCATCGACCAGCACCTCCTGCAAATCAACGGGGCTCATCGGGGCCAATTTCAGTGGAGAACCAGCCAGAGACAACACCCTGCCGACGAGAACCATCGCGTTGCAGGGCACGGGAATAAAATTACCGGTCAGGCTCTCCGTGCACAGACCTGCAAGACCATCAACGGTCCGGGTCAGACTGTCGCTCTCCTGAGCGATGATATTTTCAAAAGCACTCCGCATGACCGTAGACATATCCGGGTAGGTCAGCAGGTTTTCCGCCGCCGCCTTCAAATTCGCCAATGGCTGGCGCAATCTGCCGATGGAATCACACCGCCCGCCTTCGGGGGCTTCATGACTTTCCGAATGCAATGCTTCACTGAAGGAGAGAAGGTAAAAAGGGGAATCAACATCCGACCTCCCATACCGGTAGAGACGACAATCGAAAAGATGCGTCCCGTCCCGGTCCGGACACAGAAAATCTATTGTCCTGTCGGAAGACTCCTCAACGCAGGCGCGAGCCCGGGAAAGGCAGGGTTCGGCAAAGAGGTCGCCAAGCCCGGTCGCCGCAAATGAGCCCCTGCCCAGCTGCCGGCCCGCAGATCGGTTGGCGGAAATCACTCCACCTGCCGCATCACAGAGCAGCACCCCCTCCCGAACCTGCTCAAATAACTCGCAGAGCAAGCCTGAAAGAGATGTTAAAGGGAATATTGCGGTCATGGCCCGTTTACTTCATCGTCCCGGGAAACGGCACGATTCGAGCCCAGAATCAGCCGCACCTTGTCTACCAGTTCACGGTTGGAAAAGGGCTTGCTGACATAATCATCAGCTCCCATGGCCAACCCCTTTTCCCGCTCTGCGGGATTACTTTTCGCGGTCAACATCAGGATATGGATCCCGTTCAATTGCGGATCGGCACGCAGGGACTGGCACACCTCATACCCATTGGGACTCGGCAGCATGACATCAAGAATAATCAGATCAGGCATACTCCGACGGGCAACGGCAAGAGCCTCATCGCCGTTTTCGGCGACCAGCACCTCGTATCCCTCCTTCTGCATCAGAAATTCCAGCGACAAGAGGATATTAGGCTCATCATCGACCAGCAGAACCTTTGGCACCATCACTTTTCTCCCGTCATCAACAGTATTTACCAGATTAAGATGTGTCAGCAATGGTACCCGATCGAAGTGGCGAGCGCAAGCAATCCACACCCCGTTTCGCCCCACCGCAACCTGATCCGGCAGCACCCCCGGACAGTTCATGATGAGAATTCAGAAGCCGGCAGCCGGAAGCCGGAATGACTGATTTTTTCACCCTTCGGGTATTAAGTTTCTTGCGAGCAGGCCAGCTGCTCAACTTAAGCTTTATCGGGAGATTGGCCAAACTCGGAAAGTTGTGGTATCTAGAAAACAGCATCGCTTCTGTCCCCGCCAGGCCGGTTGCGATATACCATGCAGCAACTGAGCGACACAATAGATAAGGAGTCCGAACCTTGGGGGTGGAACAGGAAACATTACAGGCGGGCCGCCAGCGTTTTTATACGGCTTTTCAGACCAGCGAAGACGCCGTGTGTCTCTGCAGACTGGAGACTGCCGAGGTTGTGGACTGCAACGAGAGTTTTTCCCGGTTCACCGGTTTTGATTGCAAGGAGCTGGTCGGCAGACGCATGCCGGATTTGCCGATCTGGTACAAGCATGATATCTGCGACCGGATACTGCACGAACTGGCCAAAAAACGCTCCGTGATGGATCTGGAAGTAGCCTTTCAGGACAAGTTCGGACAGCCGCTGCTTGGTAAATTATCGGCCATGCAGATGCAACACCAGTCGACACCGCATCTGCTCCTGGTGATCCGTGACCTGGACGCCCTCAAGAAAACCAGGGAAGCGCTGGCCAGCAGCGAAGCGCGTTTTCGTGAGTTGTTCGACAACATGAGTAACGGGGTGATGGTCCTGAAACCATCGGAAAACGGCGAGGTTTTCCTGGTGGTCAATTTCAACCGGGCCGCCGAAAGAATCGAGGGAAAAAAACGCAACGACCTGATCGGCCGTAACATCATCGAGGCCCTGCCCTCAACGGTCACCCCCGGCCTCCAGTCAATCTATAAAAGGGTCTGGAAGAGCGGAATTCCCGAGCACTACCCGGTGACCATCTACCGGGATGATCGCCTCGGCATGTGGAAAGAGCATTATATCTACAAACTCCCCTCCGGTGAGATCGTGAATGTCTACGATGATATCACCGAGCGCAAACTGGCCGAGGAGAAACTGCTTCTCTATCAACAGCAGCTCAAAGCACTCGCTTCGGAACTCTCACTTGCCGAGGATCGCGAGCGACGCATCCTCGCTGCAGAACTCCACGACCAGATCGGCCAGACCTTGTCCCTGGTCAAGATGAAACTGCACAACCTGCGCGGTCATCTGGCCGACGAAGAAATCCGGCAGGAGTTTGACGAAACCCGCAGCTTTCTCGACCAGGCCATCCGTGATACTCGCTCCCTGACCCTGGAACTCAGCCCGCCGATCCTTTACGAGTTGGGGCTGGAAGCGGCCCTGGAATGGCTGGCCGAGGGTTTCCGGAAAAAGACCGGGATCAGCTGCCAGGTTCGGGCAGAATGCGGAACCAACTTAAACGACGACATCAACGGGGTGCTCTTCAGGTCGGTGCGGGAGATCCTGTTCAATGTTTATAAGCATGCCGAGGCCCGGCTGGTAAAGGTAAGCACCAGCCCGAAACGAGGCTGTTTTCAGGTAAGGGTAAAAGACAACGGTATCGGTTTCGATATAGCCGCCGTTGAAAAGCGGGTGACCGGCCATGCTTACGGGCTGTTCAGTATCAGGGAGCGGTTATCTCATCTGGGTGGTAAGATGCAGGTGGATTCCAAACTTGGCAAGGGCACAACCGTTACCCTGGAAGTCCCCCTTCCCTCCGGAAAAAACACAGTAGAGGTTTTCGAATAATGTCCACAATTACGGTGTTACTGGCGGATGATCATAAAATTATGCGGGCCGGACTCAGGTCGATCCTGGAAAAGAGTGCAAAAGTCTCGGTAGTTGCCGAAGCCGAGGACGGACGTCAGGCGGTGAAACTGGCCAGCCAATTCCGGCCGGACCTGGTGATTATGGATATCTCCATGCCGAAGCTGAACGGCATCGAGGCAACCCGCCAGATCATGGCCGATCTCCCCGAGACCAAGATCATCGCCCTGTCGATGCACTCCGACAAACGTTTTCTGGTCGAGATGTACCAGGCAGGGGCGGTCGGGTATCTCCTGAAGGACTGCGCCGCAGAAGAACTCGAGCAGGCGGTCAGGACGGTCGCCGGGAACAAGCGCTATCTGAGCCCGGAAATTGCCGGAGTGCTGCTGGATGATTACATGGACCGCTTCCAGAGCAAACCGGCCGACACCGCCCTGGCGCTGAGCACCCGGGAGCGGGAAGTCCTGCAACTTATTGCCGAAGGATGGTCGACCAAGAATATCGCTGACCACCTTTATATCAGCATCAAAACGGCGGAGTCCCACCGGCGGAAAATCATGAAAAAACTCGACCTGCACAGCGTTGCCGATCTGACCAAATATGCAGTCAGAGAAGGCCTCACCTCTCTAAACCTGTAATAACGGCGCCACCTCGCGATACAATTCAGGGGTTCAGCGGTTCAATATCAGGTTTTCCCCGATAGGTTTAATTCACAAAAACTGTAAAGATCACGGTCGCCTTGCTCCTTTGCCCAAAGGAGGGCGTTCCCACAAATAAGGGTTTCTCCCGGATAAAATCAGGGGAACCCCGATACTGCAATGTAATACATTGTGGTAGTTTGGGTGCGTGAAACGGCGGGTTAGCTCGTGGCGCGGCGTACGAAATATCAAAGCCGCACCAGGTTTGCTCGCCTGAATGTATATTTTGGATTTCCAAAGTTAAAGTCTTGAGGAGGAAAAATTGATGAAAAGCGCTGCAGAGTACTGGAAAAGAAACCTGCGACTGGTCATTATCAGTCTGGTTATCTGGTTTGCGGTTTCATTCGGGGCCGGCATTTTTATGGTCGACGCCCTGAACGGGATCAAGTTGGGTGGTTACAAACTGGGCTTCTGGTTTGCCCAGCAGGGGTCCATTTATATCTTTGTCGCCCTGATCTTCATCTACGCCAAAAACATGAACAAACTCGACAAAGAATTCGACGTTCACGAAGACTAAATCACTGAAAGGGGAATATTAAAATGGATCTTAAAACACTCACTTTTCTGGTAGTCGGCGCCACTTTCGCCCTCTACATCTGGATCGCCATTAAAGCCAAGGCGAGCAGCACCTCTGAATTTTACGTGGCCGGCAAGGGCGTTCATCCCGTTTTGAACGGCATGGCAACCGGCGCCGACTGGATGAGCGCCGCCTCTTTCATCTCCATGGCAGGGCTGATCGCTTTCAAGGGCTATGATGCCTCTGTTTACCTGATGGGCTGGACCGGCGGCTACGTGCTGCTCGCCATGCTTCTCGCCCCGTATCTCAGAAAATACGGAAAATTCACCGTACCTGAGTTCATCGGCGACCGCTTTTACTCAAACACCGCCAGGATGGTGGCCATCCTCTGCCTGATCGTCGCCTCGATCACTTACGTTATCGGCCAGATGAAGGGAATCGGCGTCGCCTTCTCCCGCTTCCTGGAAGTCGACTTCACCATGGGTGTTATCGTCGGCATGGCCATCGTTTTCGTGTACGCGGTTTTCGGCGGGATGAAGGGCATCACCTACACCCAGATCGCCCAGTACTGTGTTCTGATCTTCGCCTACACCGTACCGGCAATCTTCATCTCCCTGCAGCTGACCGGCAACCCGATTCCACAGCTCGGACTCGGCAGCACCATGAGCGACGGCAGCGGCATGTACCTGCTGGACAAGCTTGACCTGATCTGTAAGGACCTCGGGTTTGCCGCCTATACGACGCAAAAGGGCTCGACGCTCGACATTTTCCTGCTGACCATGTCCCTGATGATCGGTACCGCAGGACTGCCCCACGTCATCACCCGTTTCTTCACCGTGCCGAAAGTCCGCGACGCCCGTTCATCCGCAGGCTGGGCCCTGGTCTTCATCGCGATTCTCTACACCACCGCGCCGGCAGTCGGCGCCATGGCCCGTCTGAACCTGATGCAGACCATTCAGACCGGTGAAGTCGGTGCAGCCGACGGGAACATGAAGATCTCCGAAGCCCCGACCTGGTTCACCAAGTGGGAGGCCACCGGCCTCTTGAAACACGAGGACAAGAACGGTGACGGCAGAATCCAGTACTATGGCGCGGGACTTGACGAAAAAGCTGCAGGATTCGGCTGGAAAGGCAACGAGATGGTCAAGGTCGACAACGACATCATGGTTCTTGCCAATCCGGAAATCGCCGGGCTCCCCAACTGGGTTATCGCCCTGGTCGCCGCCGGTGGGATCGCCGCCGCCCTCTCCACCGCTGCGGGTCTTTTGCTGGCGATCGCCTCGTCCATTTCCCATGATCTCTTGAAAGGCATCTTCATGCCGAATATCGATGAGAAGCAGGAACTCCTGGCCAGCAGGATCGCCATGGCCGGCGCGATCATCGTTGCCGGGATCCTCGGCATCAATCCTCCGGGCTTTGCCGCCCAGGTTGTCGCCCTCGCTTTCGGACTCGCCGCTTCATCGATCTTCCCGGCAATCATGATGGGCATCTTCTACAAACGGATGAACAGCACCGGCGCCATCTGCGGCATGCTGGCTGGCCTCGGCAGCACCCTGATCTACATCTTCTGGTTCAAGGGCTGGCTGTTCATCAAAGGCACCGCCATGGCTCCGGACAACGCCGCCAACTGGTGGCTGGGCATTTCTCCCGGCTCCTTCGGCGCCGTTGGCGCGCTGGTCAACTTTGCGGTTGCCTCCGTGGTTTCCAAATTCACCGCACCGCCGCCGGAACACATCCAGCACATGGTTGAAGATATTCGCGTCCCGAAAGGCGCTGCCGCTGCAACCGACCATTAATCGATCTCCGGGTCGAATGATTCACCTGGCGTGACTGCTTTGCGGCAGTCACGCCGTTTTTTTGATTTACTTTGTAGTGCCTGTTTGTAGTAACCTGTATTTTACTGACTCTTTCCCATGCTCAGCGCTCTGGCCAGTGAAGGAATCAGTGCAGGCCGACATTTGATAAAACTTGGTAACTATTATGAGATTTCAGGAGGACACATGAGTAACGACGAGAAGATCACCAGTCTGTCGACGGAACACCGGGTCTTTCAGCCACCCACCGAGGGCAAAGACAAAGCATATGTAAAAAGCATGGCCGAATACGAGGCCCAGTATAAACGCTCCATGGAAGACCCTGAAGGATATTGGGGCGACCGCGCTACAGAACTCATCACCTGGGATAAAAAATGGGACAAGGTTCTCGATGCCGACCTGTTCAAGCCGGAGATCAACTGGTTCGTAAACGGCAAGCTGAACATTTCCGCGAACTGTCTCGACCGCCACCTGACCGACGGCCGTCGCAACAAGGCCGCGATTATCTGGCAGGGCGAGCCGGATGAAGATGTGAAGGTCTATACCTACCAGATGCTCCACACCGAAGTCTGCCGCGCCGCCAACATGCTGAAGAAAATGGGGGTCAAGAAAGGCGACCGGGTCTCCGTCTACCTGCCGATGATCCCCGAGCTCGCCATCACCCTCTTGGCCTGCACCCGGATCGGCGCCGCCCACAGCGTGGTCTTTGCCGGTTTTTCCGCGCAGGCGCTGATGAGCCGGATTCAGGACTGCGAAGCCAAAGTTCTGGTAACCGCCGATGCGGTGATCAGGGCCGGGAAGACCATCCCCCTGAAACCAAACGCCGATACCGCTCTCGCCGAGGCCCCCAGTGTGGAGAAATGTATCGTGGTCAAACGCGGCGGCAACGAGGTGCCGATGAAAGAAGGTCGTGACCTCTGGTGGCACGATGCAGTCAACGCCGAAGGCATCACTGACAAATGCGCGCCGGAAAGCATGGATTCCGAGGACCTAAGCTTTATCCTCTACACCAGCGGTTCCACCGGAAAACCGAAAGGTGTTGTCCACACCACCGGCGGGTACATTACCTATGCCGCCCATACCTGCCAGACGGTCTTCGACATGAAGGATGACGATGTCTACTGGTGTACCGCCGATATCGGCTGGATCACCGGCCACACTTATATTCTGTATGGCCCGCTGGCGCTCGGCGCGACCTCGCTGATGTTTGAAGGGGTGCCGTCATACCCCAATTCAGCCCGGTTCTGGCAGATCTGCGAGAAGTTCAAGGTCAATATATTCTATACCGCGCCCACGGTTATCCGGGCGCTGATGAGAGACGGCGTAGAACCCACCCAACGGCATGACCTGTCATCGCTCAGAATTCTTGGCTCGGTCGGCGAGCCGATCAATCCTGAGGCGTGGATGTGGTATCACGAGAACATCGGTAATAACAAACTGCCGATCGTCGATACCTGGTGGCAGACCGAAACCGGCGGCATTCTCATCTCCGCCCTGCCCTATGCCACCCCGCTCAAACCCGGTTCCGCCACCCGACCGCTCCCCGGCATCGATGTGCTGGTGGTCAATGATGCGGGCGAGCCCGCCGCAGTAAATGAGGGCGGCCGGCTGACGATCAGGAAGCCCTGGCCGGGAATGCTGCGAGGGGTTTACAAGAGCCCGGAGCGGTTCAAAAAAACCTACTTCGAGAAATTCCCCGGCATTTACGATCCGGAAGACGGCGCCCGTTGCGACGAAGACGGCTACTTCTGGATCATGGGCAGGCTCGATGACGTGATCAACGTATCCGGCCATCGCCTGGGAACCGCCGAGATCGAGTCGGCGCTGGTCGCTCATCCCGATGTCGCCGAGGCGTCCGTGGTCGGCGCCCCGCACGCGATCAAGGGGCAGACGATCTATGCCTTTGTCACCCCGATGACCGGAGTGAAAGGGTCGGCCGAACTCCGGGCCGCCCTGGTCAAGCATGTCCGGTCCGAAATCGGGCCCATTGCCACCCCGGAATTCATCCAGTTCGCCGAGGGGCTGCCGAAGACCAGAAGCGGCAAGATCATGCGCCGGATTCTCCGCAAAATCGCTGCCGGGCAGACTGAAGCGCACGATTTCGGCGACACTTCAACCCTTGCCGATCCATCGGTGGTCGATAACCTGGTGACAGGCAGCAAGGAATTCGTCAAATAACCTTTTATCAACTGTAACAAGGACTCCACGAGGGGGAGCCGGGCTTTCCGGCTCCCCTTCACTTTTTTCGCATGCTGACCAGAACCTTCATTCACCTTCAGGGAATAGGAAACCGCTCGGAACAGGAACTCTGGCATAGCGGTTTCCATACCTGGGACGAACTCATTGAGTCGAGACCACCGTTCATCTCCCCGGCACGATGGGAATATTATAAGGACGGGCTGGCGGAATCCCGTCGCAGACTATCGGCAAAGCCATCATTTTTCAGTAAAACCCTGCCGGCAAGAGAACTTTGGCGGATCTTCCCCCATTTCCGTCCGGTGACCGCGTATCTTGATATCGAGACCAGCGGCTTGGGCACCTCCTCCTATATAACCACCATCGCCGTTTACGACGGCAGCAAAACCAGAGTTTATGTTCAGGGGGAGAATCTCGACGACTTCCCCGCCGACATCATGGAGTATGACGTTCTGGTGACCTACAACGGCAAAACCTTTGACGTGCCGGTGATTGAACAATACTTCGACATGGTCCTGCCCCAGGCACATATTGACCTGCGATACATTCTGAACAGTCTCGGTTTCAAGGGGGGATTGAAGAAGTGTGAACAGATGCTCGGCCTTGACCGGGGCGATCTTGACGGCGTTGACGGATATACTGCGGTGATCCTCTGGAACACCTATCGGGAAACCGGCAACCGGAAAGCTCTGGAGACCCTGATTGCATACAACATCAGAGACAGCGCCAATCTTGAAACCCTGATGGTGGAAGCCTTCAACCGACACCTGCAGGCCACGCCCTTCTATGCAACCCTGAAGATCCCCGTCCCCGTGCCGGTCATTTCCGGTCCGGAGCCCGACCTGGAACTTTTAAGGAAACTGCTTGATCGCCAAACATCCTTCCTGCGTTACTGACCAGGGACCTCTTCTTTGATAATCCCCAACAAACCCGGGTCATCGTAAAGATCGAGGCATATCATAATCGACAGGTTGGCGCCATGCTTGCTCTGATACTTTTTTTCCCGCACCCATTTCTCTGCATACTCCTGGACTGAAACGTAGCGCTCACCACTCATCGTGCCTGTTTCAAAATATCCTCCCGCTGCGGCCAGCGCATCGACTGCGACATCCCTTCCCTTGTATGCCTCCGCGAGACAGGAAGACACCGCAAAACGCCGCAGGGAAGCTTGCCCTGCACTTCCGGCAGGTTTATCCATGGCTCCTGCGCCGACAACCATCAGCACAAGCAGTATCATGGAAAGCGCCGGCACATACCTGGCGGGCTGCAGAAATCCTGATCCGGCAGACAAAGAATTCACTCCCATCAGCCCGCCCTTTTCCGCAGAATACACATCACACCAGATTCCCCTGCATCCGGATTACTCCGGGAACCGGAGACCATGCAACATGATGCACCGACACATGTTTTGTGCATTCTACATAATCACCAATCGCAACCCTGTTGAAATCCTCGATCTTCAAACCAACCTTTCTGCCCGCACCTGCTGATTCCACCGCATCTCGCTCAATGTGCAATGAGTGTATCCTGCCGTTATAGAGCTGGCCCATCGCCCCGATGACCGTGAATCGGTCACCAAGAGCAAGTCTCCCCTCCAGCACTTCACAACCAAGAATGATCCCCTTGCGACAACTCTTGAAAAGGGCCACCACCTTCGCCTTTCCCAGAATCCTCTCGTTCTCCATTTTACTCACAAGGCTTGCCCCGATTGCCTTCAGATCGTCAACAAGCTTATAGATCACATCGTAAAGCCTTACCTCAACATCGCTGTTGTGAACCTCCATCTCCACAGCCTTATTGACCTCAATCTCAAATCCAATAATGAGCTTGCTTCCCGTCCCTGCCATAAGCAGATCGGACTTGGTAACACCACCGACCCCGGAGGAAATCACCCTCACGTCAATGCCGGGAATTTTTATCTCGCCGATGGCCTTGAGCAGTGCCCCTCGACTGCCTTCAGAGCCACATTTCAGGACCAGTTCAAGATGCTTCCGGGCTTCTCCACCTGCATTTTCAGCCATTTCATGAGGCTGAGGTTTTCCACCCCTGATTTTTCTTTTCACCTTCCGGTGCTGGTTATGCTTATGCCCCATAGGAACTCCTTTCACATCCATCATAATAACATTTACCGGAACCCCACCAGAAAAAGTTTGAAGAAAGGTGGAGAGTGGAAAGTGAAGAGTGAAGAGTGAAGAGTGAAGAGTGAAGAGTGAAGAGTGAAGAGTGAAGAAATTTGCCGGTCTTGAATCCGGGCGTCAAGAATTTTATTCTGCCCCGGTAGAAGGAGGGGGAGGGAAACGAAACAGAACGGGAAAGAAAAAAACCTAATGCACGGAGAATATGCGGTTCAGGGCCTTGTCGGCTGGATAGCCATTGTCGAATTTATAATGATGGTATTTGGAGTCAAGCCCCCAGTCCTGCTTGGCGTTCTCCAGGTGGAAACTGATATCTTCCAGCAGATCTTCAACCTCTTCATCGGAACATTCACTGTAGATCAGGAAATCAGACCCCTTGCGGAGCAGCATCACCGTGTTGTCCCGATTGCCGTTTCTGGCATCGAACTCTTCGGAGGTCTGGTGCAGTTTCTGGCCGATCTCATCAAGGACCTGGTCGGCCTTGACAAACCCCATGGTTTTATTGAACTTCTTGATCTCCGGGAAGTTAGCCAGAATGAGATGGTAGGGCTTGTCGTCCCTGGCCAGCAATCGCGCATCATCAAGATAGAGCAGATAACGGTAATTGTAGAAGTCGCTCAGGGGCTCGCGGAAATATGACATCTGCCGGAAGACCTCAAGGTCCTGACTGTAATCGGCCCTGAATTCACAGGAAATGTCGAGGGGGCTCCAGGTTTCGGTGACCATCTCCGCAATCCGGACAATATCGGGATCAAGCCGCCCTTCTCTGGATTCATACCAGAGAATGTCGATCGCCCGCTGTCTGGAAATCGGTCTCTTGTAGGGGCGACGGGAGACCAGCGCTTCATAGACATCGGCAACCGCGACAATTCGCTCCAGGAGACCGATTTCATCCCCCTTGAGCCCATAGGGGTATCCGCTCCCGTCGAGCCGTTCGTGATGATGCAGGATGATCCGCCTGATCCGGTAATCGTGATGATGCTTGGCGAAGAGACTTGCACCGACAAGAGTATGGACCTGCATGATATTCCGGTCCATTCTGTCGAAAAGACCTGGTTTCAGCAGCACATCATCGGGAATAGCGACCTTGCCGATATCATGGACCAGACACCCGAGCTTCAACACCTCCATATCCTCTGCCGAAAGTTCTAGCTCAAGGCCGATCCGCCGTGAAATCTCGGAAACGCGAAGCGCATGTTCGAAGGTAGAATGATCGCGGTTGGCCAGCATTTCATACATGATCTCGAAAAGGTTGATGATCAGCTCATCCTTTTCGTTGTTGGCAATGGCCAGCGCTTTTTCCGATTCCCGATGCTCCTGAATTTCCGTCTCCAGCTGTTCGTTGGTCTCTTCCAGTTCAACAGTACGTTCCTGGACCCTGATCTCCAGCTTGTCCTTGGCCTTCTGCAGTTCCTCCTCCGCCCTTTTCCTCTGTATTACACCGGCAATCACACTGGCCGCAGCCTGCAGGGTCTCTTCCGCCAGCTTGTCACGAACTGCCAGATGTTTGATGTACAGGGTAAAAACACCTATCAACCGCTTGTTCGCGGAGAGGATCGGCACACAGTAATGTCCATGGGGCTGAATCCCTTCATACTTGTTGTCATGATGGGCGTCTATACAGTTTGAAAAAACAACCTCGCCGGACAGGGCGCATTTGCCGCACAGGCACCTGCCGAATGGAACGGTGTCACAAATATTGAGCAGCGCCTCGTTCAGCCCCCTGCTGGCATGAAGCTTCAAGGTGCCGGGTTTTTCGTCGACCAGAAATATTGCTCCCTTGGGCTCAAGTTCGAGCCAGGGAAAAGAGGTGATGTAGTAAATGAACAGTTCAAGTGTTTCGGTAAGCGAAAGGTCTTCAAGGGAGAGATGGAGAAGCTTGTTCAAAACCGTCTGGGTCTGAAAACCGCGCTTGACTTCTTTTTCGGCCTGCCGGTATTCGGTAACATCCCGGAGAATAATCTGCACCAACCCCCTCTTCCTGCTGATCCCACTGGCCCGGATGGTCAGATCAAGGGTTCTGTCATCTGCGGTTTTCACCCTTGTTTCCATCTTGGGGTTCTCTCCGGCCAGGGTCCTCTGCAGGACCACGCTCCATTGATCACGGTCGCGGTCATTGATGAGATCCTGAACATTCATTCCCGACAGATTGTCTTTTTCCAACCCCAGCATTTTGCAGGCCCGCTTATTGACCTCCACAATCCGCCCGTTATCATTGCTGACCAGGATTGCGTCATTTGACTGCTCAAAAAGAGAGCGGTACCTTTCCTCGTTCTCCTTGAGCTTCCTCTCGGTGCGCAGCCGTTCGATAAAACTCTCCCGGAAACGGAGCAGCGTGAAAAGCATCGCCGCTATCAGGCAGGCGGCAATCGGCAGCAGGGTGATGTTGAAATTCCCAAGGAGCTTGTCCAGCTGGGAGACATGTTCGGTAACATCAAAGTAAATCTCAAAAGCCCCGGCAAAAGCATTGCTCCGCATGATCGGAACATATGTTTCAACCACATCGGTCAGGAAATATTGCCCCTCTTCGGATGCGGTATCCTTTTTGACCAGTTTGGTGAATTTGTTGCCGGTGGCAACAATCTCATGGAAATAATTCTTGCGATTGATCTGGCCGACATCTTCCGGGCTCGTTGAATAGAGGATCTCACCAAGAGGTGAGAAAATCTTGACTTTACGGATCCCGAAATCCTGTTTGGCGTTGTTGATGATCTGATCAATATTCTGCGGCAGATTCTCCCTGGCAATCAGCTCGGAAGTGACAAACATCTCTGCCAGATGGGTGGCAACCCTGACCGCCTCATCTTCGGTATTGTGGACAACGAAATTTTTCAGTGAAGGCGCCAGAAGGAAATAGGCGTAGGCGGGCAGGATCAGAACCGCGATCACCGCAAGAACAACAAGCCCTCTGATAAACTTGAGATTAAACATTTCCCCCTGCCGATGTATCCGGTTCTCCGTCCTTAAAACCGGACGGATATCATTTCATACCACTTTCATTTGCTGGTCACCCGGACAATTCATGCCGACAGACCGCTGAACCGCGACTTCTTACAGGAGGTTTGAAATAACAGAAACGCAACCGAAATGATCCGCAAATAACCCGGCCGGACACTCAACAGAAACCGCTTGATATTTCCCCTGGCACGCCCCCTGAAAATTCGCACACATTCGCCGCAAAGCCGCATCGTTAGGCAATTCAGCGATATTTCATTATACGCCTTTTACCTGCGACAATCAAGCATTTGTTCCGTTCTGCGCCACTCCGCCCTGTACCACAAAGTATGGCTAATTCTTGACGAACTCGAACTTCTCATTTCCGGCAGTAATTTCACGATCGGCAATAACTTTTACCGCAACCCCGTGCCGCCCCTCCAACTCCCTGATCTCTTCCCCCTTGTTGTCAAGAAGGTAGTTGGCCGCCTCCTCGGGCAGGATACAATCAATCCTCCTGATGTTTTTTCTGGTGATCCCGGTCTGAATTCTGCGCAGATATGACAAGGCAAGAGTCTCCACCGAGCGGACCAGCCCCCTGCCCTGACAATGCTCACAGACGGTATAGATTCCCCTCTGCACCGGAGAGGCCATTTTCTGCCGGGAAATCTGCATCAGGCCAAACTTGGAAATCCGGCTGATGTCGACCTTGGCCTTATCTCTCTTCATGCTCACCTTGACCTGTTTCTCGACTTCCCGGATGTTTCTGGAGCTGCGCATATCGATGAAATCCACCACGATGAGCCCGCCAAGGTCCCGGAGACGCAGCTGCCGCGCCATTTCTTCAGCTGCCTCCATATTTGCCTGAAAGATCATCTCCTCAAAATTCTTGTCCTTGGCGGTCCGGCCGGAGTTGACATCTATGGCGACCAAAGCTTCGGTGGGACTGATCACAATTGACCCCCCGGAGGGCAGGCTGACCGTCGGCTGGTAGATCTGCTCGATCTGTTTTTCAACCTGATGATGATTGAAAATCGGCTTGGTTCCGCCATGAAGTCTGGCCACGGTTTTATTTTGCCCGGCCGGGAGAAGCTTGAGAAATTTCCGCACCTTCTCATAGGCGTCTTCACTGTCCACCAGGATCTCTTCAATATCAGAAGTAAAGTGGTCTCGCAGGAACCTGGCGATAATATCCTGTTCTTTATAGATCAAGGCAGGCGCCGACATCCTCTGCCCCCGCTCCTTGATTTCATCCCAGAGATTGAGAAGATAATTCAGATCCATGGTGACGGCAGCCTTGGTAATCTCCTTGCTGGCAGTCCTGACGATATACCCTATGCCTTCCGGCAACTTGAGACTGTTGACCAGCGTACGAAGCTTGGAACGCTGGGATTCACTTTCGATCTTTCTGGATATTCCGGCACTGTCACTTCCGGGCATCAGCACCAGATACCGTCCCGGCAGGGACAGATAGGTGGTCATATTGGCACCCTTGTTCCCCAGCGCCTCTTTCACGACCTGCAGCAGGACCTCGTCACCTTTCTGGATCGCTTTTTCCATATTGACATCTTTCCAGTGGGTGTCGGCGGACACATCCCCACGGAAATACTCCGGATGGATTTCGCTGAATGGCAGAAAACCGTTCTTGCCTTCACCGATATCGACAAAAACCGCCTGCAGACTTGGCTCGATCGCTTCAACCCGCCCCTTGTAGATATTCCCTTTTGACTGGGCATGAAGGATGGTTTCCACGTAAAAGGCCTCGACCCGGCCATTTTCAATCATGGCGATCCGGCACTCTTCCGGTTCATGGGTGTTGATCAGAAGCTTGCGGGAGACAACTTCATCCACGACTTCTTCGACCGGTTCCTCTTTCTGTCTTTTCACACCCGGCCTCGGTCGTGGTTTCCTGGCGGCCGCGGGCTTTGCCGGTTCCTTGGTCCGCTGTTCAGGCGCGCCGCCGCCCTCTTTTTCCTTTTCGCTCTGCCCCTGCTTAGCCGCACCACCTTTGCCGGGCCGTCGCCGGTTGCCGGAGTGACTCCTTTTCCGACTCCTTGCCGGGGGTTTATTCTCCCCGGCTGATCCGGGATTTCCCCCTTCAGTCGCCGGCGGTGCATTTACAGATTCATCTTTCTTTCCGGTCAGCCATTTGCTGATCTTGGAGATCACCGACAAAGGTTTGTTCTTTTTTTCCTGATTATCAGCCGTTTTCCGGTTGGTAGTATCTTCTGCCATCGTATATGTTCTCTCTTATGCGACCTGATTCGATTAATTCTTCAATAAGTATCCCGGCCTCATCCGGCCCCAGGCCCAGGGCTTCACAGATGTCCGACATAGTGCATGGCCGTCGTTTCAACATTTTTTCAATTTCCTGACCTCCGGCATCGGCGCTTCTTCTATTCCCGCTGCCGGAGAAATCCGCTATGATCTCCACCGGACAGGACTGTATCCTGCCGGCAATTTCAGAAAGCCGATCAGCGGTCAGCGGCCTGACCCATCCCTCGGCGGGAGGTCTCACAACCGTGTTCAGCTGAACTCTTTCAGGCCGGATACACTTCACGGCCTCAACCAGGGCAACAATATCCTCTTCGCTGTCGTTTATCCCCTCCGCCAGCAATATTTCAAGCAATATCTTGCCACCGAATTCCTCCGTAAATGCCCTGAGCCCGTCGATAATTTCAAGGGGATCAGCACATTCCCGGGCCGGACGATTCACTTTCCTGAAACTTGCCGGCAGAGCCGAATCAAGTGAAGGAATCACCACATCCGCCGCCAGCAGAGCCAGCCTGACCGCCGGGTCAGAGAGCTTCGAGCTGTTGGTCAACACCGCAACCGGGATATCCGTGCTGTTCTTGATGAAAGCGATGATCTCGCCGATTCCGGTGTGCAGAGTCGGTTCTCCCGACCCGGTGATTGTAATTATATCAGGCGGTATTCTATTACCGTGAGGAACAAGTTCCTGCAAGAAGCAATCAAGCTCTTCGATTATTTCCCGGGTCGGGACATACTCTTTTCTCTCGCAGGTAAGATTCGTGGTGAGCCCCACCTCACAGTACAGACAATCGTAACTGCACGTCTTTACCGGAACAAGATCCACCCCCAGAGACAGACCCAGTCGGCGCGAATTGACCGGACCGAAAAGATACTTCCTCCGGCATGGGGAGGAAGCGTGAGGACTGCCTGATTTCACCGGATTGACCATCAATGGAATTGCGCGGCTGGATACGTTGGAGGGCATGGCAGACGGGCCGGACACATGCCGCCCTGACCGGATATCTGAGACGATTGCTTCATGCAGCCAATCTATAACAAATTCAATAAGTTGGCAAGAAATGAATCCCTTTTGTTCAGGATATTTCATATTATTTTCACCCTGCGGGGATAAGTTTCGTACGAGCAGACGAGCTGCTCAACTCAGCTTTTATTCTTTCCGAACACCGATCACCGGCAACCTGCCCGGCATCAGGAATCCTGAACCTGGAGAAGAGCGGAGACCCCATCGTAACATATTGATAATATTTATATTTTACAAGATATACGGATCGCCATGCGCCGCAGGGTTCCAGAGATGGTCCCCGGCGGAGGAATCTATTACTGCGTGCAACATCTCCGCTTTTGCGTTAATGATTTCCGCAACGGTTCTAAATATATGGGTTGACACTGCCCGGACCGGGGCGTATTTTTGAAAAAATCGCAGCAGAGAGACAACTTCATAAAAACCATAACCGGCCAATCTTGATATCGTTCAATCAACGAGTTGGATGGCACTGGCCGTCCGTCTTGTGACTTTTCACACGACCGACTGAAATCCCGGCCTGATTCACCGAGAATAAAATTCCGACCCTGTCTGATGCCCGCAAACACACCCGGTTCAGGGCGCCAGAATTTCTCGGAATTTTCAGACCATTTGACCGGACACATCCTCTGGAGGAAACAATGCGCAGTGATCTGATGAAAAAAGGGCTTGAGAGAGCGCCGCACCGCTCCCTTCTGAAAGCAATGGGTTACACCGACGAAGAGATCCAGCGTCCCCTGATCGGTGTCGGACATGCCCACAACGAGATTATTCCCGGGCACATCCATCTCGACAGAATTCTGGAAGCGGTCAAAACCGGTATCCGGATGGCCGGCGGCACTCCGATTTCGTTCGGGACCATCGGCGTCTGCGATGGGATCGCCATGAATCACCAGGGGATGAAATATTCCCTTGCCAGCCGCGAGATCATTGCCGATTCGGTTGAGATCATGGCCCAGGCCCATCCTTTTGACGGGCTTGTTCTGATCCCGAACTGCGACAAGGTCACTCCCGGGATGCTGATGGCGATGCTCAGGGTCAATATCCCCGCCCTGATGGTCAGCGGCGGGCCGATGCTTACCGGCCGTTTTCAAGGAAAAGATGTACACCTGGTCAGTGTTTTTGAAGGGGTCGGCAAGGTCAAGGCGAAGACCATGAGCGAGGAAGACTTAAACGAGCTGGAAAATTCAGCCTGCCCGGGGTGCGGCTCGTGTGCCGGGATGTTCACCGCCAACTCCATGAACTGCCTGACCGAGGCGATCGGACTCGGCCTCCCGGGGAATGGCACCATTCCCGCGGTGTCCGCAGCCAGAATCCGTCTTGCCAAACAGGCCGGGATGGCAATCATGGGTCTGCTGGAAAAAAACATCCGGCCGCGGGACATCGCAACCGTCAAAGCGTTTGAAAATGCCATGGCGGTCGATATGGCCCTCGGCTGTTCAACCAACACGGTCCTGCATGTCCCGGCAATCGCCTATGAAGCGGGCATTGAGCTGCCCCTGACTTCCTTTAATGAGGTGAGTCTGAAGACCCCGCATATCTGCAGTCTGATTCCGGGCGGACCACACAGCCTGCAGCAGCTGGACGAATCCGGCGGCGTTCAGGCAGTCATGAAGGAACTCCTGAACACCGGGTCCGGCCTCAATCTTGAGGTTATGACCGCTACCGGAAAAACCCTCGGTGAAAATCTTGCCAAGGCAAAAGTCCGGGACCACGAAATCATCCGACCGGTCAGCAATCCGTATCATAAGGAAGGCGGCATCGCTGTACTCTACGGCAATCTGGCGCCGGAAGGGGCGGTGGTCAAACAATCGGCCGTCCTGCCGGAGATGCTCAACCATAAAGGCCCGGCACGGGTCTACAATTCAGAGGAAGAGGCACAGAAAGCCATCCTCGGCGGCGAAATCAAGGCCGGAGACGTTGTGGTCATCCGCTACTGCGGACCAAAAGGCGGGCCCGGGATGCCGGAAATGCTCTCTCCGACTTCCGCGATCATCGGCATGGGTCTCGGCAACAGTGTGGCGCTTATCACCGACGGTCGTTTCAGCGGCGGCACGCAAGGGGCATGCCTGGGGCATATCTCCCCCGAAGCTGCCGAGGGTGGGCCTATCGGGCTCATTGAAGAGGGTGACACGATTGCCATTGATATCCCGAAACGCTTGATTGCCCTTGAAGTCAGCGACGAGATTCTTGCCGAGAGAAAACGCGGCTGGCAACCGCCGCCGCCAAAGATAACCAGCGGCTACGTCGCCCGCTACGCGAAGATGGTAACCTCCGGAAGCACCGGCGCGATTCTGAAAGCCTGATCCGGGGGAAACTCTGCCTGAAGTAGGAAAACATCCCTGGCGGGCATTTGCACCCCTTGGTGCGGGGTGACGGAACGCAGCGCATGCTCAACCAACCTTGGCCGGGCTGGAGGATTTTACGCCTTCATGCCCGGTCGGTAATTTATCTCAAGGGATTCTCTCAAGCCTTGCATTTGGAATTTACCGGCATATACAGCCTCCCATGCAGGATCGGGTTCCGAACCACCCTTTCCTTGGTCATGCTGCTGTTTTTTCTGTCTGCCCACCGGATCGGCGCTCAGGAAATGCAGGCCGGGGCCTGGACCATCACCTCCGACCGGATGATCTCTTTTGACAACCCCGCCAGAACCGTTGCCGACGGCAATGTGCTGATGGAATACTTCAACACCCCGAACCGCGACCCGGTGAGAATCAGCGCTGATTCAGTCACTTATTTTTCCGCCGAATCCCTGGTTGAAGCAAAGGGCAAGGTGACGATCAATGATCGTGACAGCAAGATCACCGCCAGTGAAGCCCGCATAAATTTAAAGGACCAGACCGGCAGCCTGAAGGAATCAGCCGTCACCATGGCCGGCCAGACCCTCCGTTTCACAGGAGCCCTGGTGGAAAAAACCGGGGAAAACACCTTCAGACTGACCGATGGCCTGATCACCGCCTGCGCCATCAAGGAAGGGAGGTCCCCCGACTGGTCGATCCGCTGCAGCGAGGCAACCATTGAAATCGACGGCATGGCCTATCTGAAACACTCATCCCTCCGCGCCAAAAAATTGCCGATCCTGTACTCGCCGTTCATGGTCCTTCCGGCCAAGGTCAGCAGAGCGAGCGGATTCCTCTTCCCGGAAATCTCCATGTCCAGCCGGGACGGCGCCGGTCTTGTGGCCCCATACTTCATCAACCTCTCACCGAGCAGCGACATGACCCTCTACCCTGGGTATTACAGCAGGCGAGGCGCCCTCACCGGAATCGACATCCGTCATGTTTCTGATTTTCATTCGCTCTTTTCAATCGGCACCAGCTACCTCGGCGACCTGACCGTCGACCAGGGACCGCCTCTCAGCAACGACGACTACCGGAAAGACGGCTATTTACGGACCAGAAAAGACCGCTACTGGCTGCGGGGCATGCTGGATCATGAGTTTTCCGGAAAGATGGCCCTGAAAATCGATCTGGATAGTGTTTCGGACCAGGATTTCCTGCACGAATTCCGGGAAACCGTCAACGGCTTCGACAAGACCAACCGGGAGATGGTGACCCACTTCAATCGCGGCTTCCAGGAAGCAAGCCTCGATTTCCGGGAATCAATCCTGCATTTTTCCACCCGGGGCGAACAGACCACCGGCGGAATGGAATTACGCTATACGGACAATGCCCTGGCAGATTACAACCCTTCCCCCCCTCTCCAGACCCTGCCCAGAATCATGTTGAAGAGCCGTCTGCCGATCGCCTCCCTGCCGGTCACTTTCGGCTGGGATTCCGAATACCTGAATTATTATCAAAAAGAGGGATTTGGTTACCACCGCCTCGACATGACTCCGCGCCTGATCCTGCCCATACCTCTCGGCCGGAGTGTTGAAGGCGTGGTTTCGGCCGGGCTCCGTGAAACTTTTTACCGGATCGAAACCTATGGCGACACCGGCTCTGCCAGCTGGAATTCTGAACGGAATAACAACCGCACCGGCTGGGAGATATCGGCCAATGCGGCGGGAGTTCTCTCCCGGGACTTCAGGCCTGATTTCGCCAGCCTTGAACTCATCCGGCACACCTTCCGCCCGAATCTGAAATACAACTATCTCTACACCGAAGATCAGAGCGACCTGCCTGATCTTGACAACACTGACCGTTTGCAGCTGATCAACCACGCCACCTGGCAGCTGAATAATTATTTTTTGCTCAGCGGCCTGAACAGCGAGGGAAGTTCCTACTCCAGAAACCTCGGCAGTATCAAGCTGAGCCAGTCGTTCAACATCAGGGAAGCCCGACGTGCCTCCACTGGCCCGGAAGATAAGCGCAGACCGTTATCCGATCTGCTGCTCGACATTGAAGTCTACCCGCTGGCGAACCTCTACCTCCATTATTACACCACCCTGAACGTTTACGGAAACGGCGTCACCGGCTATACCCTGAGCAGTAATTACAGCAATACCCGCAACGACATTTTTTCAATCGACTATAATTACCGCAAAGGCTCGGCCCGGGACCTGACCACGACCGCCCGGACAAAGCTCCACCGGCTGCTGTCGGCAAGTTACAGCACAACGCGTTCGTTTCTCACCGACCATAAAACCAACGAATCCCTGGGCCTGATCTATACCCCGGGATGCTGGGACCTGGAAATTTCAGTTTCGGAAAATTCTGAAGACAGAAAAGTCATGGCGACTATCACCCTGACCGGAATCGGCAAGGCCTGGGAGTGGGATCGATCAAACCTTTAAAAAAGTGAAAAGTGAAAAGTGAAAAGTGAAAAGTGAAAAGTGAAAAGTGAAAAGTGAAAAGTGAAAAGTGAAAAGTGAAAAGTGAAAAGTGAAAAGTGAAAAAAAAATGCCGGTATTGAAAACTGCTGTCAACATATTTTTCGGCCACATCCGGAGGTTAACCGGAGTGATGCCGACATGAAAAAATGGAGATCTCCCCTTGCAGGTCTATGATGTGTTTAATGGTGATGCCGACGGCATCTGCGCCCTGCACCAGCTCCGGCTGGCCGGACCGGAACCCGGGGCAATCCTCGTCACCGGCGTGAAAAGGGATATCCGGCTCCTCGACCGGCTTGTCGAAGTCCGGAATGCAACCATCACCGTGCTCGACATCTCTCTGGACAGCAACCGCGCATCCCTGCTGCAGATTCTCGCCGGCAACCGAGTGCGATACATTGATCATCATTTCGCCGGAGAGATCCCGACTTCGGCAAACCTGGAAGCGACGATTCTCCCCGCCCCCGAGCTCTGCACCTCCCTGATCGTCGACAATTTACTCGCCGGCCGACACCGGCCCTGGGCTATTGTCGGCGCGTTCGGCGACAACCTGCATGCACCCGCCCAACTTGCCGCAGAAAGCCTCTCTCTTTCCGGGGAGGAAACCACGAATCTCCGGGAGGTCGGTGAGTTGCTCAACTACAACAGCTACGGGAAAACGCCGACCGACCTTTATTTTCATCCGCTTGAGTTGTATAATGCCGTAAAGCCATACCGGAACCCGCTGGAATTCCACCGCGACTCCGAAGTCCTGAAAAAACTTCGCGACGGGTTCAAGGACGATATGGAAAGAGCCCGCCAAACCGACCTGTTCCGGGAAACCGCCGCCGGCAGGATCTATCTGATGCCGGATGAGTCTTGGAGCAGAAGGGTTGCCGGGGTTTTTATGAATGAGAAGGCCAGGGAGAGAGAGAACCAGGCCCATGCCCTGCTGGTTGACAACGGCGACCGGACCCTGCTGGCAAGCATCAGGGCCCCCCTTGCCAACCGAACAGGCGCCGACACCCTGTGCCGCAAGTTTCCAACCGGCGGGGGCAGAGCGGCTGCCGCGGGAGTCAACAGCCTCCCGGAGCGGATGCTGGAGGAATTCATCACCGCCTTCAGCGAAACCTTCAGCGCATGATTTAATTCACAGGGAGAGAACAATTGCATACTTTCTTCAATCGAGGGTGTTTGCCCATTCTGTTATTAACCCTCGTCCTGTCCTCCGGACCGTCCGCTGCCGCTGAGGCCGAAAAACCATTGGCCGCCGATCTCGTCAAGGACGGCCAGACCATCAACCTGAACTCCCCGCGATACCAGGAGCTTTTTGCCGAACTGCAGGTGAAACACAACTTCAGCCGCCGGGAACTGGAAAAACTGTTTCGAGGCGTCACCATCCGCAGAAGGGTTCTGGAACTGATGGACACCCAGTGGGAAGCCCGTCCGTGGTATGATTACTACCCCCGGTTCATTACTGCCAAAAACATCTCCGAAGGCCGAAAGAATCTCGATAAATTCAAGGACATCCTTGCCCGAATCGAAAAAGATCTGGGGGTTGAAAAGGAGATCGTGGTCGCGATCTGGGGTATCGAGAGCCAATACGGCAAACACAAGGGCGCCTTCAACATGTTTCGCACCCTGAATACGATGTTTGACGCCTACCCCCGGCGCAGCAAGTTCTACCGGGACCAGCTGATCCACTATCTGCTGCTCTGCCGCGAGAACAATGTCGACCCCCTCTCGATCACCGGGTCCTATGGCGGAGCATTTGGCCAGACCCAGTTCATTCCATCGAGTTTCAGGGAATACGCCGTTGATTACGACCAGGACGGACGGAGGGATGTCTGGGCCTCAATTCCCGACATTCTCGCCAGTATCGCAAACTACCTGCACAGGTATAACTGGGAAGCGGGAAGTCCGGTGTATCAGGACCTCGGCCCGGTCCTCAAAGGGGAAGAGCTTGAGGCGGCTTACAAAAAAGGGAGAAAGGGTCTGGTAAACTGGCAGGTCGTGGCAAAAATCCAGGGCATTGATCTGCCGCAACCTCCGGAAAACCGCGACCTCACCATTGTAGGTCTGGAACTGAATGGCGGCGGAATGCGCTATCTGGCCGGGTATCCGAATTTTCAGGCCATTACCAAGTGGAACAACTCCAACCGATACGCAATGGCGGTCACCGAGCTGGCGGCCCGTTTCAGGGACCAGTAATCAGCACGATACGCTCCCGGGGGTTCTCCGGATATCAAGGAACCCCGTTACCTTAAGGCTCCTATCAGCATATTTCTTCGAGATCCCGGTGGGGATAATGCAGATCATGCTACTCATCAACCGGGTCTGAACAGCCGCAGCTATTTTCCTCGGCCAGACATTCCGGACACAGCAGTTCCCCCCGAAGATATTGAAAGCCTGAGTTTTCCAATCTGCCGCATATCCCCCTGCCGCATCTTGAACAGACAATCATCTCACTCTGGCGGAAATTTTTCAGCCGTCTCTGTTTCACAGATTTTTGAGAAAATCGAGAACCTCCTCGTGGAAGACATCACCATGTTCGAGGTAACAGGGGTGAGGAGCGCCGGAAATAACCTTGAGCCTGCTGCCGGGGATTTCTCTTTCCAGAACCTGGCCATATTCAAGGGGTGACACTGAATCCTCTCCCCCCCAGATGGCAAGAACCGGAATCCGGATCTCCCGGAGACGCCTTCTGTTTTCAGGAATCCCGATCGGACCAACCAGAACCAGAGCCCCAACCTGCTCCGGGCAAGACAGGCAGAACTCAAGACAAATCCTGCCACCCATCGAAGGCCCGATCAAAACCGGTCGGGCCATCCCCATCTGGGAAATCACCGATACCAGCACTTCTGCCGGCGCCAACTCGGCCGCCGGCGATTTTCCGAAACCCGGCATATCAAGGGCGAGACACCTGAATCCGGCTCCGGCAAGTATTTCAAGAGTGCCGGTCTGTTTCCAGGTTTCGGCCTGAAATTTCATGCCATGGAGAAGGATGACATCCCTGCCTTCACCTTCGCCTGCCAGGAGTGCATGCACCCCGCAATCGGCAACCTCAATCCTAAGCTCTTTGATTCCACCCACCAGACACCTCCAGTGCAGCCCCCTCTTTTCGAATCAACTCGTCAGCATAAACCACCCGAGAGACTCGACACCGAGCCGCTACAGGCTTTCAAGGACTTTTTTGACCATGTTGCCGTCCGCTGCTCCTGCAAAATGTTCCATAATCGGTTTCATGGCCTGCATCTTGTTCCTGAATTCGTCCATCTTGATGTTCGAACTGATCCAGGCGCGTATTTCCGCTTCGGTCGGTTGTTTAGGAAGATACCCTTCAAGAATGACCAGGTAATCGGAACTGTCCCCCCCGGATTTCTCAAGGATTTCCAGCTCGGATTTCACCAGCTTGCGGATGATTCCCTGGATCTGCTGGTCGGAAAGCTCCTTGCTGGCCTGTCGGCCGAACTCACCAATCAGCACCCGCAAGGCAGATGTCCTGGCCTCGTCCTTACTCTTCATTGCCTCTTTGAGATCGCTTCTGATTTTTTCCTGCAAACTCATCCTCGATGACTCCTGAATTTTTCACCCTACGGGTATACGCTTCGTACGAGCAGGCAAACTGCTCAACTTAAGCCTGATTTGTTGCCCACAGACCATCTCTGTCACATACACTCTATTTCCTTACCCTGAAAAAGAAATTACCGCCACTGATCTTCAGGAAGCCGTCCTGCTCTTCGACCACAAATCGCTCCCCGTTGACGCTGTTTTCCGGCAACAGCCCGGGGTCTTTTCCGGCAACCGATTTCAATAACCAGGTCAGGGCCGTTATTCTGGCTTTCACCGCCTCCTTTTTCCCGTCATAGCTGTCGACTGCAGGCATCGCGATGGCGTTCAGGAAACGCCCGGTTGGATTGACCAGCGAAAAAGGGTGGTCCGCAATCTCCTGCAGTCTGGCGTTCAGGTTTTCTGCTTTCTTTCCCTTCTGTTCCCGCGGCAGGTAGACGATATCAATCTGTTCGGCAAAGAGACCATCGATGAAGTCACGATTGGCATTGACATCGAAGAAGGGCCAGCGCAGAAAGCGTGCAACCAGACTGCGATACAGATCGTTGCCGGGCCCGGCGACAATCAGGGGGACGGCTCCTTTTTGATCCTGCAGCATGAAACTGCTGATTGCGGCACACTCGATCATCAGCCCCCCTGCCAGAGAGCTGTCGAGAAGCGCGGGCATTCTATCCATGCTCTCAAGAAGCTCTTCAGCCATGCCCTGGTCAAGGGCAAGAATCCCGGTTTCAAAAAAATCCGCCAGAAAACCCGCCATCGCAATGCTCGCCATCGCATTGACCAACCCGTCTCGTGAATCGAGCCGGTTTCTGACACCTCGCCAGAGGAGCAGATATCCGGCAAATGCTTCGGCAGATCTTCCCTCGTCGATCATCCGAGTCAAATCCAGCAGTTCGATCCGGTAGAGATCAACGAGATTTTTATAGCGTGGTATCGGTTCGGACATGGGAAGACCGAGTTGCCCCTCGATTTCGCTGAAAGGTTTCCCCGTCACACCGGCCGTAATAAAATCGAGCAGCCTGCCTCGTTCCGCGCCGCACCTTTCGTTTAATATTTCGGCCATGCCCTGATAGGCATAATCATACCTGTCTTTTTGCCACGAAAAACCACCCGGCAGCGAATAACAGGCCTGCTCACCATTTTCCAGGAGAGTGAACAACTCGGCATACCCGGCTGCCTGATCCGGTGGCGGCTGAACTATCTTGATTCTTGGTGCCACAGGTTTTGCAGGGGGATAATTAAAGGCGATCAGGACCAGCACGATCAAAAGGAGCAGGTTACTCAGGAGCGTCAGCGGGACAAGCAGAATACTGACGAGCTTCCCCATTGATGATGGCGAGCGCTCCCGAAAAAAGGCATGGATCAGTGAGAGTACCGCCAGGAAAAGAAGCGCCCAGGAAAGAAGGTCGCAGGAGCCGGAAACGACAAACCGGTCAATAGAGAAGAGGAGAACTAACGCAGCTGCAGAAAATCTCAGATATTTTTTCAGCATCGAACCCCCTGAACACAGCTCGCTCCCCCTTGACGCTCTGCTCCACACAGAAATACAAAATGAATGAAAATGGAAGGGAAAAACCAAACCCCGCTTATTGATAACGACTTCACAACAAGTTGTTTTTCTCATGGGGCACAAGCGTTTCAGTCAACTCTCGCCTCGCTGCTCCCCATACAACCAAGTATTTTCCCCGTAGTATCCGGCGCAGAAAAAAACAATTCCTGACAGGACAACACCCCAGACCATATATCCGGCGGAACCGACGGAGAAAGCACGACTTATACTGAAAGCCCGATCACCATAAAAAACATTTATCTTTTTTCCCCTTTTCAACTATCTTAGGATGATGAAAACAACCTTCAGGAAAAGAAAGAACGGACTGCCGATCATCCTCGTGATGCTCTTCTCCATCTTCTGCACTCCCGCTTTTTCAGAAATAACCGCAAACCCCAAAAACAATTTCTGCTTCAAGCCCGGCGAGAAACTATCCTACAAACTCTGCTGGGGGCTCATTCCGGCCGGATTTGCGGAGCTTTCCGTCGAACCGCCCAAAGAGCTGGACGGCGAAACCGCCCTCCATTTCCTCCTGACCATCAGAACAAACTCCTTCATGGACCATATTTACAAGGTCCGGGACCGGATCGAATCCTTCACCGATCTGGAACTTGACAATTCACTTCTCTACATCAAAAACCAGCACGAAGGAAAGACCATCCGGAATATTTCGGTCAACTTCGACCTGGAAAACCATACTGCAACGCACATCAACAGCTGGGAGAAAAGGGAACCGATTCCCATCAGTGAAAAAACCCTCGACCCCCTTGCCTCCCTCTTTTACGTCCGCAATCAACCCCTCAGCGAAGGCCTGGAAATAACCAGACCGGTCACCGACGGCAAAAAGAACGTGCTCGGGGTCGCCCGAGTCATCAAGCGGGAAAAGATCCAGGTCGGGGATATCGAGTACGACACCTTCGTCGTGGAACCCGACCTGAAGGATGTCCGAGGGGTTTTTGAAAAAAGCGACAAATCAAAGCTCACGCTCTGGATTTCCGCCGACGACCGCCGCCAGGTGGTGAAGATCAAAAGCAAAGTTGTGGTCGGCTCCTTTACAGGGACCCTGATCAACTGATACACTCTGGGTATGGATCGCTCCCAAACCTTACATACTATCCCTTTCATAGCTTTTGCCACCCTCCTTCTTGTTTCCTCAGGGGCTGCAATGAATGGCAGCTGCACTCTGGGTGACTGCATCAAGGGTCAGGGAACCTATGTCTATGCCGACGGCTCAAAATATGAAGGCGAATGGCTTGACGGCCGCAAGCACGGCCAGGGCACATTTTCCTTCTATGATGGTCGCAGACATTCCGGCGGCTGGCAGGAGGACCTGCCGGAAGGCAGGGGGGTCTACACCACCCCGGATGGGGGCAGATACGAAGGCGAGATCAGGGGCGGCCGGGAGCATGGACAGGGCACCATCACCTACCCGGATGGCAGGGAATACGTCGGCACCTGGCGGAACGGTCTGTCAAGCGGCCAGGGCACGATGTTCTACCCTGACGGCAGCAGATACATCGGGGAATTCAAAAACGGTTATTCAGGAGGCAGAGGAACCATGACCCACGCCAGCGGTGAAGTGTATACCGGTGAATGGCGGAGCGGCAAGCGAGATGGCCAGGGCGAGGTGAAACTGCCCGATGGCTCGGTATACACTGGTGAATTTGCCGAAGGTCTGGCCAACGGCAGCGGCACCATGACCTATCCCGACGGTGTCCGCTATGTGGGTGAATGGCGGAACGGCTCCTCAAACGGACAAGGAATGATGACCATCCCCGACGGCAGAACATACCGGGGAACGTTCAAGGATGGTCAGTTCCACGGGCAGGGGATATTTGTTTTTGCCGAAGACTATCAATATGAAGGGGGCTGGAAGCACGGCAAACCCCACGGCTTCGGCACCGAAACCCTGCCGGACGGCTCGGTGCAGTCCGGTTACTGGCAGAACGATGAATATGTCGGGGAAAAAAGACCGGAGAATCTTGATTAAAAGGTTGTCAGATCCAGACCGAACCCGCCGCTTCTGACCCGCCGGTAATAGTCCACCAGATCACTGTTGTAGCCATCCGACCACCAGACCATCAGCGGAAAGGAACCGATCTTGATCAACGACTCCAGCCTGACCGTGTTGTTGGAAAAAGCACTTTTATATCCGGTTGTATAGACAATCGAGAATCCCCCGAAGAGACTTAAGGTCAACTTTTCAAACTCAATTGGATATTCCTTTGTCTTATACATCATTTTGACGGTTATTCCGTCAACCTCTTTCCGCGGCCTTCCGTTGCTGTCGTTCTCCCAGGAGTTGTATTCCTCTGCTTCACCCTGCAAAGCCCCCTTCTCCAGAAAATATTTCAAACTGAGAAGCGATGAGAATCCTTCGCCTGATCCCCCGTCGTCTCCAGTTGAATCCGCACCCTCATTTTTCTCAATTCCACCAAAGTTCCTGAAGATAACCACCTCCCAGTAATCCCAGCCGCGGCTGATATAGTCATTGGCAAATTCCGGGTCTTCCCCATCCCGGATAAAGTCGCTCCTGAGATCCTGATACGCGGCAAAGGAGTTTGTCCGCTGCCCATTGGACTCATGACCATAGCCCAGGTCAATGAAGCTTTTTTCCGGGTCCCTGGTAAAGAACCGGAGAAAGAGTTTTGGATTAAACCGTTTCCCGATCACCGGCGATGACTCCCGGGTGCCGATGTACTGCCCAAATCTGCCGGTAAAAGCAAAGTACGGGATTGAACGCAGATATCTTGTGCTCAGCTCGGATAAGGTCCTTCCGCCGGCCGCACCCTCTTTGGCCGCTTTCGCACTTTCCAGACTCAGAAACGGATATTGCAACGAAACGGTAAAATCCATATAACCGACATCATTGTCGTCGAAGGTCCAGCCGATCCGGTTCGGCTCATAACTCTGCAGCCAGGCTTCTTTACGGCCCACCCCGGCATCATCTCCGGCAACTGCGTCAACCCTGATCGGCAGAGAAAAGATCAGAACAAGCAGAATAACCGGTTTACTCATCGGAATTTCCATATATCGATATTAATCCCGCAGCAAATGAAAACGATTCCCATACTGAACATCGGCAGCTGAACAGACACTCCGGTTATATAATCTAAAGTGGCTCTATGTGAAACTCAGCCGATGAATCTTTTTTTACCCCTGTCCGTGGGAGGTTTCCTGGATGCCTAATCAAAACTCACCGGATATGCATTCCGCAGACAGCAAAAGATCTGTGCCTCGGGATCCGGGAACTCTTTTCCGCTATGCAAGTTCAAAACATAACCAGCTCTATTCGTTTTGACGTCTTAATCGTGAGATGATAGAGTCAGAGACGAATTGTGACTTTTAGCAAGGAAGCAAAACCCTTGGGCGCACCGGGGAAAAAAACCAGTTGATGGACATTTCACATACAAACACCCTTGAGGATTTTTTTATCGCGGCGGTAATTATGCTTGCAAGCATCGTGGCCGCCCAATTCCTCTATCATACCCTGCGGGGAATGATTGAAAAGAGCCGCTTTGGGACCTCGACCACTGAACAGACGAAAAGCCTTCTGCAGATTCCGGGATTTTTCCGCCTTTTCATCCTGATCCGGGGCTGTCTGCTCACCTTCGACCTGTTTCGGGTCGACCCGGCCGCCCTTGAACTGGCTGCCGCGGCCAGGACCTCGCTCGCCCTGATCGGCAATCTTTTCCTGTACTTCGGACTGATCGCCACGACCAGGGCCGGCTTTACTGCCTGGGCAACAAAGCACATAAACCGTCAGGACCGCGACAATCCCAAAAGTGACCGCCACCACAAAAAAAATCCGGTGGAAGCTGCGATCCGAAAGACCCGCACCCTGAACAACCTTCTCCTCCTCCCCCTGGGGGTTCTCATCTTTCTGCCGGAACTGGACCTCACCCTCCCGAAAGAGGAGATCCTCTACGGAGCCGCCCTGTTGTTTCTGATCAATGCACTGGTCCTCTCCTTTGCCGCCACCGCATTACAGAAAAACAAGGTGGTTTCCCCACCGGTCAACAAGATCGCCAGATCTTCGTACGAACTTGAATTACTTGAATCCATGTCAGGGAAGGATCAGAATTTCCCGATCATCCTCGACATCGTCTCCCTTTTTCTCGACATCGTAAAACACCATCTCGGCGCCGGGAAAGACGCCCCGTGCCGGTTCACCATGGTTGAACATGACGTCTCCAGGTCCAAATATCTTTTCGAGCTTGAAGTTCCCCTGCACAGCATCTGGAAAAAAAGACGAATCACCGTTGGCAGACTGGCGGCAGATTCCGGGAGCAGGAGCACCTGCTTCTTTGTGATCTACAATGAATACCTGGTCGTCAAAATTCCCCCGGAACCGATCACCGACCCGACCGAGTATCTTGAAAGCCTGAAACATGAGGCAGCCATAGCCAAGCAGGTCGACATGGATGAATGCATCATCCCCTCAATCTCGGTCATCCTGAAATATGTCGATCCGTCGATGGAGGCCGGGAACAGTATCGATACCCCGGAGGAAATCGCCAGGATCTCCCTCCGGCGGCATCCGGAACATTACCGTTTTCTCAAGGTCGGTGAGTCCTTCGCCTATTTCATGGACATGTCGAAATACTATTTCCTCCAGAAGGTGATCACGACCCTGCATGAAACAACAGCTTCGGGCGGCAGGGTCCCGTTCCTCCGGATCAAGCCCTCCCTCGAAGGAATCGTCGGGAACCTCCTGAACCTCCTGGCCCGGATCAGCAATAAAGGAGTCGCCCTGCGTGATCTGAAGCCGGACAATCTGCTGGTTGCCGGTGACCGCAACAACTATCCCGGCTTCCTGAACCGGCCGGCAGAGTATGTGATCGGCCTGATCGATATCGAAACCGCTGTCGTCTACGGAAACCCGCCCCGGAAAATCATCAGCCAGCCCCAGTCGGGAGGGACTCCCCGCTACGCGACCCCCTCCCATTTCTTCAAGAACAACCTGATCCTCCATCTCTATGGTGAAATTGCCGACATCCTCCATCTCCAGGACTGGTATGGCACGATCGCCGTGATCTTCAAGGTGATCACCGCCCGCTATCTTTTTAAAGAAGCGGCCATAACCCTCCCGCCGATTGCCCAAAAGCTGAACGCCTTGAAGGTGGCGGAAGAAGTTGTAAGGTTCGCGATGGATGCAAGCTGCTATTTCTGGAGAACCGCCGATGCCGAGTTTTATCGGAAAACAGCCGAAGAACGAAAAATCCTCGACGAACTTACGATCCAGATTGATTCACCGGCAGCCGCCATGTTCAAAGAACGGATTGCGGTCGAACAAAACAACCTGGCGGAAGCGATCCGGAAAATGGTGACCAGCCAGGCCATCAATCCCGCTGATGCACACAAACTGCTCCAGGCCTCAGCGCAGGAGATCTCAAGTTTTTCAGGCCAGTGGCAGAAGCTGTGCGCAACCAGGGAAGATCTGCAGAAGCGGCTGCCGCAGACCCTTCAGATGTTAAAAGAACTGCATGAAAAGAAGGCTGAGCTTGAAAAACTGGGCCAGACCTTGCAACTGTTCAACGCTCCCGCACCGAAGATAACCGCCCTCCTCCTTCTCGAAACCATGTATTCTCTGGTCAACCGAAAGATGTTCAGAGAGGAATGGAAAAAACTGCCGGCAAAGAGTCTGGCGGACCTGATGGGCACGTCACCGAGCAATCTCTCGGAAACCCTCCTCGAAGCAACCGGGGCGGAATACCAGGCATCCCCTGACGGACCCACGGAAAAGATCTGAAATCGTTCGCAGGACTTGGAATGGGGCATTGATCAGAGCAGAATCAACAAATTTCCAACTCCCATAAAATCGCAAAAAAAAATGGGGAACCAGCCGAAGCTGATTCCCCTTATATAAAAACTGGCGTCCCCAACGAGATTCGAACTCGTGTTGCCGGCGTGAAAGGCCGGTGTCCTGGACCTGACTAGACGATAGGGACACAAAGTTGAGCGCATGTCGTAAAGTGGTGGGTCGTGCGCGACTCGAACGCGCGACTCTCTGCTTAAAAGGCAGATACTCTACCGACTGAGTTAACGACCCGCCAACGAAAGAGGGTCTTTTACACTAATCATAATAGCCTGTCAAGACTCTCCAAAGCAATTTTTTTCCTTTTTATTTACGCTGGACGCAGAACCCCTTTCCCCGCAAAGCACATGAAAGTCCGTGCAAATATCCCACCGGCAAAGTCTTGCTCCGGGTATTTTAAAAACCTTGTCCTCGTCCCCCCTCTCTGCTATATCTTCCATGGTTCCGGAGCAGGAGTAATCACTTCATTTTTACTGTAAGGAGAACATATGGGGCTGTTAACCAACTCGGCGAGTTTTGTCCGTTTCAGCGTGGAGGGAGAACCGCCCGCCAATTTCTGGGATTTTGCCGCGGAGCGGATCGCCAAATACGCTTTCCGGGACATTGACGACAACTATGATGAGCGGTCCATCGGCTGGGTCTCCGCCATGAACATGTTCGACAGCGATTTCGCCTACTCCTCATATTCGGCCGGAGATTACGTAGTTCTTTCCTTGAGAATCGATGAACGGAAGGTTTCCTCGGCCGCGTTGAAAAAATACACCCTCAAGGAAGAGGAGCGGATCAAGCGGGAAAAACAGATCCCGAGACTCTCCCGCGACCATCGCCAGGAAATCAAGGAAAGCATGAACATCATGCTGATGAAAAAAGCGGTGCCGATACCGGTAGTCTACGATCTCGCCTGGAACCTCGCGGAAGGCACGGTGCTCTTTTTTTCCACAAGCAAGAAAGCGATCAGCGAGCTTGAGGACTTTTTCAAGGAATCCTTCGACCTCCACCTGATGCAGCAAATCCCTTACGTCACCGCGGGCTTTCTTCTGGATGAAAAAGATGCCGACAAACTCGGGGACCTGACCCCGGAAATTCTGATCTGAAGGAGCGTTGCGAATGGATTTAGTTGACCTGATGGTGGAAAAACGCTTCCTGGGACAGGAATTTCTGACCTGGCTCTGGTACAAAAGCGAAGAGCGAGGCGGGACCGTTTTCCTGGAAAGCACCGGCACCGACATTGAGCTCGTGTTCGAAAAGCACATCTTCCTTGAATCGGGAGAAGGCGAATCATATGAAAAACTGATCTGCCAGGGGTTGCAGGCCGAACTGCATGAGGCGCGCACCGGCCTGGCCATGGGCAAGAAAATCGAACAGGCCCGGATCATGATGATTAAGGATGACCATGAGTTCCACTTCACCTTAAAGGGAAGTGTGTTCGAGTTCCGCTCCGTAAAGTTGCCGAAGACCATGGCCTCGGCGGATGAAAGCGATGATCCGGATGCCGCCGAAGGGCGACTGCTGGACAAGATCGGACTCTACGAGATTTGCCTGCGGACCACGGATGAACTTTTCCGGATGTTTCTCAAACGCCGGATTGGATCAGACTGGCCGGTGGAACTTGACAAGCTCCGCAGCTGGATCAAAAAAGGTCATTGATCCGGGATAACTGTTTGCCAAAAAACCACAATTTGTTATGAAATCATTCTGTTTACAAGCCATCTGACACATTTCTGGAGAGACAATGGATTTTGAAACAGTCATCGGCCTTGAGGTCCATGCCCAGCTCAATACCAAAACCAAGATCTTCTGCGGTTGTTCCACCGAGTTCGGCAAGCCGCCCAACACCAACACCTGTCCGGTCTGTCTCGGAATGCCGGGGGTCCTGCCGGTATTAAACCGCCAGGTCGTCGAAAACGCGATCAAAATGAGTCTCGCCACCGACTGCGAGATCAACCGGATCAACCAGTTCGCCCGGAAGAATTACTTCTATCCCGACCTGCCGAAGGGCTACCAGATCTCCCAGTTTGAACTGCCCATCGCCGAACACGGCCGGGTCGAGATCGAAGTGGCCGGCGAAAAAAAAGAGATCGGCCTGACCCGGATCCACATGGAAGAAGACGCCGGCAAGCTTGTCCATGACGAACACGAACCAAAAAGCTACGTTGACTTGAACCGCACCGGCACCCCGCTGATCGAGATCGTCAGCGAACCGGACCTCCGCTCGCCGGAAGAGGCCGCCGCATACTTGAAAAAACTGCACGCCATCCTCCGCTATCTCGATATCTGCGACGGAAACATGCAGGAAGGCAGCTTCCGCTGTGACGCCAACATCTCGCTGCGCCCGAGGGGGCAAAAGGAATTCGGCACCCGGACCGAGCTGAAGAACATGAACTCCTTCCGCAACGTCCAGAAGGCACTTGAATACGAAGAGCGCCGCCAGCGCGACATCCTTCTCGACGGCGGCGAAATCGTCCAGGAAACGCTCCTCTGGGACCCGGACAACAACAAGACCAACTCCATGCGCTCCAAAGAGGAGGCGCATGACTACCGCTATTTTCCCGACCCCGACCTGATCCCGATCGAGATTTCGGAAGAATGGATCGAGAACCTCCGGGAACACCAGCCGGAGCTGCCCGACGAACGAAAGAAGCGGTTTATCGAACAGCTGGAACTCCCCGATTACGATGCGGTCATCCTCACCTCCGAACGGGAACTGGCCGACTATTTCGAGACGGCCCTCGCCGGATATGCCAATGCCAAGAAACTCTCCAACTGGATCATGACCGAACTGATCCGTGAACTGAAAGGGGAGGAAAATGATATCAAACAATGCCTGGTCTCCCCGGCCAATCTGGCCGCCCTTCTCACCCTGATCGAGAAGGGCACCATCAGCGGCAAGATCGCCAAAACGGTCTTCCAGGAAATGCTGGCAACCGGTAAAGACCCGGATACCGTGGTCAAAGAGAAAAATCTGGTCCAGATGAGTGATGAGGGCGACCTGCTGCAGATCGTCCGGGAGATCATCGCCGCCAATCCGGAGCAGGTCCAGCAGTTCAGGGACGGCAAGGACAAGGTCATGGGCTTTTTTGTCGGCCAGCTGATGCAGAAAACCAAGGGGCGGGCCAACCCGAAAATGGCCAACCAGTTGTTTACCGAAGAACTGAAAAAATAACGAAGGCAGAAGACGAATACCGGCAGCTTAACAGACTGAGATCATTAACATAATTTCACTTTACCATGCTGATTGCCGGTTGCTCTCATCTCTTGCTGATATGCCTCCGGGACCCACAGAACCATCTCTTAAGCGGCTGAGAGTCATTCAATCGCGACTCCAGGCCACGGAGAAATGAACCATGCCGGAAAGCAACGAAGGTCACCGCCAGCGACTGCGAGACAGATTTCTCGAAAAGGGGGTCGATGCCCTGACCGATTCCGACATTCTGGAATTGCTGCTGACCCTCGGCACCCCACGTCGGGACTGCAAAAAGATGGCCCGGGCCGCCCTGGAAAAATTCGGCTCCCTGCAGGGAGTACTCGACGCCCCTCCCGATGAACTCACTGAAATTCACGGGATCGGCCCGATCAATTCTTTTGCCGTGAGCTTTGTCCAGTCAGTATCGCGACGCTACCTTAAAGAACGGATCAAAGAACGGGAGTATCTGCACTCTTCCGGCGCAGTGGCAGAATACCTGGTCCACTCCATGCGCGGCCTTAAAAAAGAGATCCTGAACGTGATCTTCCTCGACGCCGCACATGGGATCATTGATTCCGAAATCGTCGCCGAAGGGACCCTGACCACCAACACCATTTATCCGCGGGAACTGGTCAAAAAAGCAATACAGCACCACGCTGCGGCAATCATTATCGCCCACAACCACCCATCCGGCTCTCTCTCCCCTTCCACCGACGACATCCGGCTGACCCGCCATCTGTTCATGGCCTGTTCGCTGGTCAATATCAATCTGCTCGACCACCTGATCGTCGGCAGCGGGGAAAAACCTTACAGCTTCGCCGATCACGGGCTGATGGCCGAGATCCGCCAGGAATGCCGGAAGGTCGCCGAACATGGCTGATCAGGCTCCCGAGACATGGGCCGGTATTTACATCCACATCCCGTTCTGTCAGAGCAAATGCGGCTACTGCTCATTTGTCTCCTATGCCGGCAGAGAGAAACTGGTCCCCGACTACCTGGCGGCTCTGCAAAAGGAGATCGATTTTTACGCTCATCACCCGCTGCTGCAGCACCTTCACTTCCAATCCCTCTTTATCGGCGGCGGCACCCCGACCGTACTTTCCGGAGAAGATCTGGCCCAACTTGTGGAGAGGGTAAAACACCGCTTCGAACTTTCATCCGATGCGGAAATCTCCATCGAGTGCAACCCGAACACCCTGACTCCGGATCTGCTGGCAAGTCTCACGAAATCCGGAGTCAACCGGTTAAGCATCGGCGTGCAATCCTTTCACGACCGGATTCTGAAAAAAATCGGTCGCATCCACACGGCAAAACAGGCCGTTGCCGCCATAAAATCGGCACGGGAAAACGGTTTTACCAACATCAATCTGGATCTGATCTGTGGCCTTCCCGGCCAGGGGGTTGCCGACCTGCAGGAAGATGTCAGCATCGCCACGAAACTTTCTCCCGATCATCTTTCCCTCTACCAGTTGAGCGTTGATCCGGGAACAGCGTTTGCCGGACTCGATGCACAGGGAAAGCTCGCGCTGCCGTCGGAGGATGAAGTTCAGGACATGACTGAATTTCTTGAGCAGCAGCTTTCCCCATTCGGTTACAGAAGATATGAGATCTCAAACTATGCCAGACCGGGCCGGGAGTGCCGCCATAATCTCGTTTACTGGCGGAACCTGCCCTACCTCGGACTCGGCTGCGCGGCGGTGTCGTACCTTTCCGGGACCAGAATCAGAAACAGCGATGACCCGGACCACTATATAAGGAAACTCCATAACGGTGAACCGGCCTGGATCGAGAGCGAGGCGCTCTCCCGAGAGTCCTCTTTCCGGGAAACGGTCATCATGGGCCTCAGGCTTATTGACGGCATTGATCTTGAAGACTTGCAAGCCAGGTTTGCCATTGATGCCTGCGACTATTACCGGGACATTTTACCCTCGCTTTTAGCAAAGGAACTGGTAAGAATTGAAAACGGTCGCTTGCGGCTTTCGGCAAAAGCCCTGCCGGTCGCGAACCAGATTCTCGCGGAACTGGTGTAAATAATGAAGAATTAACAATTGTGACTCAACTTTCTGAGTTAGGTTAATCTCCCGATAAAGCTGAGTTGAGCAGCTGGCCTGCTCGTACCGATTAGTTAAGTTAAGCAGCGTGCCTGCTTATACGAAACTTATGCCCCTGGGCGAAAGCGAACTTGTGAGACATCGAGACTTATACCCGAAGGGTGAAAAAATCAGTCATTCTGGCTCCTGACTTCTGGATTCTGGCTTCTAATCATGGAATACCGCCATGGCTTGGGATTATTTTATGACAGCAAACCAATATCTTAGACAAGTCAGAAAGTTGAGATTGTGATGAACATCAACTTGCTGCCGGCAGGCGGATAATTCCCCGCGATCCATTGGCAGAAACCTTGCGGTAATCAGAAAAAGAAATGGCAAAAGACAAAACCACCATCTTCATGTGCGGCGACTGCGGCGCCGATTTCGGCCGCTGGATGGGCCAGTGCCCGGAATGCAATGCCTGGGACACCATCAAGGAGGCCCGTTTTTCGGCCACCAAGGCAAAACCCGCAAAGCGCGGATACGCCGGTGAACGCTCCGAGGTCAAGACCATGGCCGAGGTCGATACCGACAGCGCGCCGAGATTTGCCACCGGTTTTAATGAATTCGACCGGGTCCTCGGCGGCGGGGTGGTCCCCGGCTCGGTGGTGCTGATCGGCGGAGACCCGGGGGTCGGCAAATCGACGATTCTTCTCCAGATCTGCTGCCGCCTGGCAGAAAAAATGAAGGTGCTGTATGTGACCGGGGAAGAATCCCTGCAGCAGATCACCATGCGGGCCAGGCGACTGGAACTGCCCGAGGCGAACCTGCTGCTCCTGGCCGAGACCGGCATCGAGGAAATCTGCGAAGCCGCCGTCGCCGAACAACCGCGGGTGGTGGTCATCGACTCCATCCAGACCATGCAGTCGCCGGATTCAAACTCCGCCCCGGGAAGCGTTTCCCAGGTCCGGGATTCCGCAGCGCGACTGACCGCCTTCGCCAAACAGAGCAACACCGCCTTCTTCCTGATCGGCCATGTCACCAAGACCGGCGATCTGGCCGGCCCACGGGTCCTCGAACATATCATTGACGTGGTCTGCTATATCGAGGGCAGTTCCGACTCACGCTTCCGGATCATGCGGGCCGTGAAAAACCGCTACGGGGCGGTCAACGAGCTTGGCGTGTACGCGATGACCGACAAGGGGTTAAAAGAAGTGACCAATCCGTCGGCGATCTTTCTTTCCCGGCAGGACAAGGAGATGCCGGGCAGCGCGGTCATGGTTATCTGGGAGGGCAGCCGCCCCATGCTCGTGGAAATCCAGGCCCTGGCCGATGACAGTTATGGCGAAAATCCCCGACGGGTAACGCTGGGGCTCGACTATAACCGGTTGTCCATGCTGCTCGCCGTCCTGCACCGGCACGGCAACGTTGCCACCTACAACAAAGACATCTTCGTGAACGTCGTCGGGGGGATCAAGGTCATGGAGACCGGCGCTGATCTGCCGTTGCTGCTGGCCGTTGTCTCAAGCCTGAAAGGGAAAAGCCTTCCCGTAGATCTGGTTGCCTTCGGGGAAGCAGGTCTGGCCGGTGAAATCCGGCCGGTCCCGGGCGGCCAGGAAAGACTGCGGGAAGCAGCCAAACACGGTTTCAGGAAAGCCATTGTACCCAAGGCAAACGCACCGAAAAAACAGATAGCAGGGCTTGAGGTCCTCGCAGTGAGCACTCTCCGGGAAGCTCTCGACGCTCTCTGATCAGCGCCGACTTCACCCGTGTTATCGCAGCTTCTCAGTATAATTTTTTATACTTTCTCCTGCCAGCAGCAGGAAAGTGTAAATTTTTGAACCGCAAAGCACAGAGGCATCCCCCCCAAAAAAGCGTGCAAACTATTAATATCATTGAATAAAAAATATTAAATCGTTGTTGGCACACCACTTGCTAAGTTATATAAGCAAATAAGATTTCTCTCTTATCTCTTTCCCCCCGAACCGGCCAGTCTCCCCCCTGGCCGGTTTCTTTTTGCCCACTGCCGAACCTTCCCCAGATCACAACCTGCCAACTGGTGAAATGAACTGCCCCGCAGCAGAACGCGAACAGCACGGGACTTCGGGAGATGGTGGATCAAACGTCATCCCGGATCCGAAATACCACCTGTATCCGACCGGGTGTCCGGTTCAATCAGGATTCCGGCATTCGCCGGAATGCCCCCCGCAGCAGAAAGCGAATGGAATAAGATTGCAAGCCGCAGGGAATGAAACCCTGTAGTGATAAAACTATCCCGCCGCTCCGCTCATTTTGCACGCCCGATATTATTGACATGCCAGGTCGGAAATGGTACATGGTTTTATGCTTTAATCCGGAGGAATGGCCGAGTGGTTGAAGGCGGCGGTCTTGAAAACCGTTGAACGAAAGTTCCGTGGGTTCGAATCCTACTTCCTCCGCCATTTTTTTTATGTAACGGAGAGATGACCGAGTAGGCCGAAGGTGCTCGCCTGCTAAGCGAGTGTAGGGTCAAAAGCCTTACCGAGGGTTCGAATCCCTCTCTCTCCGCCAAGTATACCAGATAGGCCCGGCGTTTTCGTCGGGCTTTTCTTTTTTTATAGCCCGGTATGAAGATCCAGGGATTGCCTACAGCCGGACATCCGGAAGTTCATGAGCAATTTCCAGGAAACGCTGAGAGTTGGTTCTTATACCATCTAATAAACCCTGCCCAAATGCTTGTTCATCACCGATAAACAGATCCAACTTGTCAAAACCATCAACAGCCTTGATCAACAAGTTCCCCATAGACTGTAAAGCTCTCGCCATCTGCCTTTGAGGCAGGTTGCATTCATCGCACATCCCAGCCAACTGGTAGGCATGGATCTTCCCGAAATCAAAAGTATCACCGACCGCCATGGCCAAATCCCGGTCATATCGCTCACCATAAATTTCCACATTTACCAGGTCGTATGCCGGCGCGACATCCATGCCGCTCCTGCCCACAAAAAACGATATATTCTTGCCATGAGCATCGCTATTCCCGATCAGCAATTGAAATAATACCCAGTTTAATAATTCCCTCATGGCGAGTGCCGGAACCCGACACAGCCGGCATGCTTTAAATAGAGCAGGGAGGCTCGCCCCGGTTCTGATCCTGGCGCCCTCGCCTGTTTTCCCAAAAGGGCGCTCGTACTTATATGTCGGTGGCAAATCGAGCATCTGACAACCATCGATCAGATGTATCCGCTCTACCCGATCCCCAGTCCATTTTCTATCGAATCGTTCGACAATCAATACCGGCTCCCCGTACCTGGCCAAAGAAACCTCGGCTACCGGTAACCTCACAAGGCGGGCCAGCTCCATGCAGATAAATTCGTTAATCACCAGATGCATGTCCGGCCTGGTCCCGAACTTAAGGATATGGGTAGAGGCAAGATCCCCCTCGCCGAATCCCATTTTGCCATCGGGCTTGATCAATATTGGCAATTTATCCTGAACACCAGCCACCGACAACCTGGACTTGCCATCCCAATTGGCTATAGACAGATCTTGCCGCCTGGCCAACCTGTCCTGCAACTCTTCTTCTCCAACCTGCCTGAATGAAGTCTCTACCTGTTCAACAATCCCACCATCGTGATGGAAGGTCAGGGCGCCGGTGGTTTCGCTACCAATGGCTGCGATCAAGCCAAAAATGTTGTTCTTCGAAATCCGACAATCAACGGCTAGTTCTTCCAGCCACCTCCCTTCCGGCAAAAGATTCGACAGAAACCTCTTCACTGACTCTGACTGACATTTCCCCGGCTTCAAGTACGGGGAAACAACATACCCGCCCTCTGCCAACCATTGGGGGTCGTATTCCAATCCGAAAACGTCTTCTTTACCCTCAAGAAGCAGTGTGCCGAGCTGCTGCTGATTTATAAATACGGCAAGTTGTTCCGTCATCTCTCATCCCACCGTTCTACTTTGATTACAATTCCCAACATTCGGCACACCTTCAGAACGCTAGACAACTGAACGTCGCCTAAAGCTTTCTCGATCTTGGTCATTGTATCCACGGCCACACCGCAAAAAGCAGCCGCCTCATGAATTCCCATCCCAGCCTGCGTCCGTCTGGCCCGGACGAATTTTCCAAGCAGTCTGGCCTCTAAAGGTCCGTTTTGAACCGGTGTCGGCAATGGTTTCACTATTTTAGGCATAGCACCTCCTATTTCCATAAATACTATGGTGACAGTATCTAAGATCAAACACACTTCATGTCAAGCCATAATACTGCCAAAACAGTATAAATAGCCAGAACCAGCCATTGCAGCATATAAATACTGCCAAGATAGTATTTATATGCGATTCCTCAACTCCGACTAAAAGACAGATTAGATAGTTAGAGATGAAGGTTCGACATACAAGAGCCACTCTCTCCGCCACTTCCTTAAAAAAAAGGCCCGGCAAGTTGCCGGGCCTTTTTTGTTTCAGCATATGAAGATTCCCCGCAGCAGATCAGCACTAGTGTCGCGTCAAGGATGAAATGTCATAATATTTCTCCGGCATTTTTTGTGCCGGCAAGGCACCTGTTGGGTTGCATAGCAGCGCTATGTAACCCAACAGGTAACGCAGGAGGCGCGAAAAACGACGAGAAAGATGTGACGGTTCAGAGTTGACGTGACACTAGACTTCGTGCTGCGGGGAAGGCACCCTGACGGGCACTCTCACCCCTTGGGGGGCAAACTTATCTTCTGGCATGATAAGGAGAGGCGGGACTCAGCAATTCTTCCCCCGCCGACAACGTCCTGTAAGCTGATCTGTCACATAGCCATGTATGCGGCGGCGGTATCCATAATTTCCCGGCGGGAATTCCCCTTGCTCACTTGTCGGCCCGACCGGATCGGCGCCTGTAAAATACTGCACCAGATTTTTCAACTGGAACTTCTGTCCGTTGACGACTTTCCCAAACTCAAGGCCACATCGCCACTTGCTGACGGAATACTCCGGGACCTGAAGATCGCTCTCCAGACAATTAACCGCCACCGCAACAGGCAAATCACACAGCGAGAAATTCTTATTCATGCTGACGATGTCAACCGTCCCCTCTGGAGGTAGAAATGGCCCGGAACTACTGGAGTCTTCAGCATAATAATAGGAAAAAGAGATCCCGGTCAGACTGATATCAATAATCTGCCCCAGAACCTTCTTGTTGTAAAATGCCACGGTGCCGTTGTTCACCGGGGCTCGCGGATAACGACGCCGATCTTTGACCGGGGTCCTGATTTTGAAATACATATTCCTGTCATTCCTGAGCCGGGGAAAATTACCCGCCTGCATATCCGCCCTGAGTGTATTCAGGCGGCAGTCACGCCAAGACCATTCTGCCGGGCGGCCCTGGAAACTGAAAGAGTTCCCCGCCGCCTTCCGAATGACCCTGATGATCCCTGCATTCTTTCTTCCTGAACAGTTGATCCCCATCTTTTTTGCTTTGCTCCGGACTTCCCTCATTCTCATATAGACCACCTCCAGACAGATAAAGTATTAAAAAGCCACAAAGGCCTCTTTCATCGCGGCAATCAGATTCTGCATCCCGCTGAGAACCAGTTTGTTCGACGCATCCCGATCACGGATTTCGGACTGCTTCCAAGACATTTTTTTCACATGTATCACACTTGATTGAGGCGTGTTCACTCTTGCCAACCAGACGCAGATCCCTTCGAAACACAAGAAATGTCCGCAATTCATTGCATACCTCGCAAAGCCAAACCTCATGCTGCTCAGAATCGAGATATTTGTACATTTTCTTCTCTTTCGGTTCCACCAGCTCACTCCTTTTACCGCTCCGGCCCGTTGCGTTAAAAAAACAGACCATCTCCTTTCCCGCCAACAGGCAGAATGAAAAAATCATCCTGCACCAGGAGCCGGCAACAATAAAATGAGGGCAGTCAGTGAATCATCGGGATACCGCATCGCCTCCAGTCGGAAATCGATGCGGCGCGGACACTTTTTTTTAGGATCATTGCAGCCCGGCAACAGCTTCCCTGAAGGTATGGTGACCTTCAAAGAGCCTCAGCGAGGGAACTTCCACCGGAAACCTCACCTGCACCAGATACAGGGCGCCCCAGCCGGGAACACTGCGGCCGGAAACAATGATTTCCATGGAATCGGCTAACAGATGTCCCCCAAGATGCTGCGGCTGCTTGAGGAAAGAGCGTCCCTGGCTGATTGGCTGCAATTGCTCCGTAAGGATGTCCTCTATCCGGTCATGGATGAGGCCGGAACTCGTATCGGTGAGGGAAATCTCCAGCCAGCAATCTTGTGCCTCCAGAATCTCCTGGGTCTCGACCCGGATGGTGAGACCGCCGCGTTCAGTATTTTCAAGGCTGCTGTTCCCCAGCCGGGAGATGATGTCATGCAACTTTTGCAGGTCTCCCTTGACATACCGGGGCATACTCTCCGCGCACGAAATATCGAGATACAAGCCCTTTGCGTTCGCTTTCATCCCGAGTTGAATACCGAGGCGGGCAATGAGCTGCCGCATGTCAAACGTCTGTTTCCGGACAGATCCTCGTTTCACACGTCTTTTTTGCATTCCTTGGTGTGGTAACATTTTCTCTCCTTTTTCTTTTGCTTGATCCTCAATCAGTTTTTTTCCCGTTTCAGGCGCCCCGTATAAATCGGAGTACACCCTGAAACCTTGGTGATCATTCTGACAGATTTTCAAGGAAAGAATAAGAAGGTGTTTTTGGCTAGTGATGGGGAGGGATAGTGACCATTGACCGGACACCTTGAGCAGAAAAACCGCTCCGGAGAGAGCGCTCACCTCCGTCGGGCATGACTCGCTCCCCACCGGGAGCAAAATGAGGCAGGACGAACGGGGAAGAGGCGATGACTGATCTTCCGGATCTGAAAGACGTCAGTGGCTTGAGCGGGATTCAACCAGCGACAACAGGGCCGTCCGCAGGTTCACCTTTTTATTGGCGATCCCGCTTTTCTTCCTGATGTTTTTCCGGTGATTGCTGATCGTTTCCGGGGAAAGGTTCATGATCTCGGCGATCTCTTTCGAGGTCTTGCCGTCCTTGATATAATTGGCCACCTGGATCTCCGTCGGAGTATAGCCCCGATGATGGACGGAGAGGCGGTGCATGAAGGGAGAGGTGATATTGTCCAGGTTGGTTTCAATGGCATCCAGATAACTTTGTTCCCGGTCGGACAGTTCGCAATTTTTCAGCTTTTCCAGATAGGGAACGATCAGCGACCTGACATTGCTGACCATCTGCTCCTCCAGCTCCTTTTTGTCCTGGTCGCGCTTTCGCAGAAGAACGGTCAGGGCGATGTTGACCTCCTCAAGGTTTTCGCTTTTCCGGGCCAGCTCCCGGGTGCGCTTTTCAACCACCTCTTCCAGGTGTTCGGCGAAAGCCCGCAGCCGAAACTCCAGCTCCTTCTGCCTCGTTATATCGGTGTGGGTCCCCATGAAACGCAGGGGTTTGCCGCCCGCGTCCCTCTCCACCACCTGGCCTCGGGCGAGGATCCACCGCCAGCCCCGCTTTTTGGTCCTTAACCGGAATTCCGCAACATACCTCTCGGTTTTACCCCGAATATGTTCCTCACTCAGGGCAATCGTCTTTTCCCGGTCATCCGGATGCAGCAGGTTTTGAAAGGTAATTTTGCCCTCTTTCAGCTCGGCCAGGGTGTAGCCCAGAAGTCCGGCCCAGTTTTCACCGTAGACGGTCTCGCCGGTCACCAGATTGCGGTCCCACACTCCGTCGGAGGAGATGTCCATCGCCAGATGCAGCCGCTCTTCACTGTCCCGCAACTGCTGCACCACCGCGTTGTATTCGGTCAGGTCCCTCATGGAGAGGACGACGGCGGACACCTTGCCGTCCGATCCAACAACCGGTGAGTAGGAAAAATGATAAAATCCGGAACGGCCGTCCTTTCCGGCCAATACCCCCTGGTGCTCGCATTTGTTGCCCCTGAAACAATAACTGAGCGCCTTTTTCATCTCCCGGGTATAGAGCTCCTGCCCGAAAAGATCATACAGCAGTTCAGCATCAAGATCTTCAAGTCTACAGTGTACTGTGCGGCTGAATGCATCGTTCGCCAGCAGAATTCTTCGCCCGGGACTGATCAGGATGACCAGATCCGCGCTCACGGCAAGAATCTCTTCATGCATCCGGAGAGTCTTCTCATGCCTTTTTTTCTCGATGCAGTTCGCGATCCGGACAACCAGCTCCTTGCTGTCGAAAGGCTTCAGAAGGTAATCGTCCGCACCCTGCCGCGATGCCTCGAGAAAGGTCAACATCTCCGCATGGCCGGTAATGATGATTACCCCGACAAGGGGTTGCTCGGTTTTGAATCTTTTCAGCAGTTCAATGCCGTTGATATCGGGCAGAGACAGATCCAGGAGCACAAGATCAAAATACTGCTCCCGGAATTTGGCAAGCGCCTCCTCGCCATCCGCCGCCATCGTGACCACTAAGCCCTCCGGCTCCAGAATTTCCTTGAGAAGACTGCGGATCGCCTCCTCATCATCAACCAATAAAATCTGATTGTCATTTCTCATAACATCTCATCTTTACGGGGAGCAGGCCTGCTTTTAACTGGCATGAGGGTTTATGACGTTCTCACCATTTGATATCAAACACGTTATCACAGCTTCAGGCCTCATTTCCAATTTTCTTGCAAAAAAAATCCCCGGAGAGTGCCGAGTGCGGTTTCGGGGCACCCGATCCTTTCCCGATATCATTCCGGAGAAGCTGTGAGGTGCAGGAAAAAGACTCCCCTGACCGGGAAAACGGTTTCAATCCCGGAACACCGCTGCGGGCCGGTCCCGCCTTTTTGCGACACCTTCTATCTTCGGCTTCCCCGGCCAGTGACCACTTTTCCTACCATTTGCTGGCCATTAATCCCTTCTTGCGCCGGGGAACCGTCTTTACTATTAATGAAGCGAGTCCGAAGCACCGGGGAAACTCCCTGCCGGAGAACATCAACGGAGCCATCCTTCGACAAGCTCAGGATGACCGGCTTCGACAGGCTCAGGAAGACCGGTAAAAAAAGTGATTCCGTTCACTCTGCCCGTGAGCCTGGCGAACTGTCGAAGAGTCCTCGGCTGAAATTCGACGGCAATCAGATTTTTATATGTACATATAGAAAGGGGACCATGCGGAGACACTTTTTCCTGGAGAACAGATTTCTCTTCCCCCAGAAAAAAACTCCGGTTCACAGAGTAAACACCACCACCAAGGGAGTATCCGCGTTATGAAGACCACCATTGGACACTGGTATGCATTACGAAAGAAATCACCGCCCACCCAACAGGCAGGACCAGACGCGAAAAATTCCACCGATACGAAAATCTTCGACATCAGGGAACTGGCGATCGTCATCGATCGCATCATCTCCCTTCGCGCCAGGCAAAACGGCTTTTTCAGCGATATCTCGCTCGCCCTCTCTTCACCTTCGGTATTTTCAGGACACCCGAAGCACCTGATCCGCATGATCGATGCCTTCGCAAACACCTCCTCCTGGAACACTCCGAAGGAAGGGGTCTTCGTTGTCCAGCTGAAAACACTGCCTCTGGACCGCCCTGAAAAACACCTCCTGAAAGTTGTCATTACCGACAACACCCCGCAACTTTCAGCCGATTCACTGCGGCCGATCATCGACCGGTTTACGGAAAGGGTGCTCTACTACTCCGACAAACTCGCCCCTGGGGGATACTGGATCTGCCTCCTGAATTCTCCACTGCGGGGCAGATTGACGATCCAGAACAATCTCGGCCTGGGAAACCGGTACACGATAGAGGCGGAGCTGACGGCTGCCCCGGAGTCTGCCAGGGATCAGGAAACCGGATTCCCATTCAAACCAGCCCGGGAACAGGGACGGAGTTCCTGCTGCTAAGGAGTTGAGAAACCGGATTGGGACAGGAACCCTGATCCGGAACAAGTAAGAACCGGCAATAAAACGAGAACGGCCTGACTGCGGACTATTTGCCGCGGCCAGGCCGTTGATTATGAAAAACATCCGGAGTATGACTTTTCGGATTATCGGCTCCCTCCGCCGTATTCCCTCTTCACGGGAACCGGAAAAGAGCCTTTCCCGTCCCGCCTGTGACCACCTTCCTTACTGCAAGGGTGAAACTTCAACCAGACAGCTGTCGGTGTGCTGCAGACCGCTGTGGTCGGTAACGGCCAGTTCAAAGGCAAGAGTCATCGGCTCGGTAATCTGTGCCGGGGCCTTGAACACCGGCATCAGGACAGTCGGGTCGGAAAGCGTTACCGGCACGCCTGTTTTCTGCGACCAACGGACCAGGGATATCCCATCATCCGCATCATGGGTGAGCGATCCGTCCAGAGTCACGATCTCCCCGGCCGAAACCTTCCGGTCTACACCCGCATGGGCTACCGGAGCCTCATTCACCCACGAGCTGTTGACAATCACGGTGTCCCTGGTAAAAAGCCCGTCAAAATCGGTGACCGTCACTTCATAGGTCATGCTCACCCCGTCATCACCACCAGCCGGAGCACTGAAAACCGGCTGCATGGCGGTGTAGTCTGAAAGCGGTGTTTCAGGACCCCCAATCTGGGTCCATGAGTAGGCAGCAATCCCGTCATCACTATCCGTTGATCCCGATGCATCCAGCACAACCATCTCGCCCTCGAAGACATTCAGATCCGCACCGGCAGCGGCAAGAGGAGGCTCGTTCACCCAGACGACATTGACAGTTGAGAGATCGGTTGCCTCCAGCCCCCGGGCATCGGTCACCTTGAGCTGGAAAACCAGAGTGGCGCTGTGCATACCGATATCGACCGCCGCAAACGTGGGCTGCAGGGCAGACGGCTCAGAAAGGTTGACGGAGGGGCCGGCCAGTTGGGTCCAGGCAAAGATCAGGGAATCATCATCAAGATCATAGGAATTTGACGCGTCAAGCATCACGGTTTCGCCTTCTTTTACGATCTGGTCAGGTCCGGCATCGGCGACGGGAGAGTTGTTAGCCACACCGACCTCGCCAACCACGCTGAGCACGATGTCGGAAGCAACCGCAACCGGCTCGCTGACAACGGCCGGAGAATCGAACACGGACCCGGCTGCCGTGCTGAGAGAGGCAAAGAGCACCGCGACCGGCTCACTGCTTACCGCGGTTTCCTCTGCAGGAAGCGCTTCCGCCGGGGCGGTTTCCGTTGCCGTGGCATAAACCGGGGTGACATCAAACTCATTCGGGCCATCGGCCAGGGTCACGGGACAGGTGATTTCGCGCGCTGCAGGGTCAAAGGTTTCACAAAGCATTACCCCGTTATGAGTAACCCTGAAGGAGACAACCGGCTCTCCGGAGGCAGGCGCCGACCAGGAAATTGTGACATTGTTTCTTTTCGGCAGGACTTCAACCAGGCAGCTGTCTTTTTGCTGCAGACCGCCAAAATCCTGGACCATAAGTTCAAAGGCCAGACTCAGGGCTGCTGCCGGATCGACAGGGGCGATAAATGAAGGCTGCATGGCGGCCGGGTCGGAAAGAGTGATCTGGGGCCCTGCGGTCTGCACCCACAGAACGGAGGCAATCCCATCATCCGTTCCGGAAGAGCCGCTCCCATCAAGAACGACCGTGGCGCCGGCCGGAACGCTCTGATCAGCTCCGGCATCGGCCACCGGAGCTTCGTTCACCCACAGGACATTGACGGCCACGGTATCCAGGGCCTGCAGTCCGCCCTGATCGGTAACGGTCAGCTCATAAGTGAGAACCGCGCCGCCCGTTCCCACATCCGGAGTGATCAAGGTCGGCTGAACCGCACCGCTGTCTGAGAGAGCAGCGGTCGGGCCGCTTACCTGGGCCCAGGAATAGGACCCGATCCCGTCATCATTGTCGGTTGATCCGGTCGCATTCAGCACAACCTTCTGCCCTTCGGCAACCGACAGGTCGGTGCCGGCATCGGCCACCGGAGCTTCGTTTACCCACGTAACGTTGATGGAAACGGTGTCCCGTGCCTCCAAGCCACCCTGATCGGTCACGGTCAGTTCATAGACAAGAACCGCACCGTCTTCTCCCACATCCGGGGCTTCCACAATCGACTGAACAGCGCTGCTGTCTGAAAGAACAGCGGTCGGGCCGCTTACCTGCGCCCAGGAATAGGACACGATTCCGTCATCCTTGTCGGTAGACCCGGCCGCATCCAGAACAACATTCCGGCCTTCGGCAACCGACAGGTCGGCGCCGGCGTCGGCTGCCGGTGAGTCATTGACAGGATTTACGGTGATGGTGACAGAGGCAGGCGCGGAATCAACGGTCCCGTCGTTTGCCAGGTAAGTAAAGGTGTCGGTGCCGGCAAAGTCAGGAGCGGGCGAATACCGGTAGGCCCCGGTCCGCGGATCGGTCAAGACGAGGACGCCGGAAGCAGGACCGGCGACGATCGCATACGTCAACGGATCATTTTCCTGGTCACTCGCAACCAGGAAAAAGTTGGCCGTCCCATCCTCGTCCATGGTCACTGCCAGATTATGGGCCACAGGCTGTGCATTGACGGGCGGCACGACTTCTGCGCCATCATTATAAACGGCGGCAACCGTAAACACGCTCATTCCGGCAAGCTCCGCCGGGCAGGTTATCGCCCGGGCTGCCGGATCAAGGGTTTCACAGAGCAGCCGATCATCCTGATACAGCCGGTAGGCTAGAACCGCGTCATTTGCAGAGGGATGATCCCAACTGACGGTTACGTTTTGTGCAGCGCCCGCTGAGCCGGCAAGGCCAAACAGGGCGACAAGGAGAATAGCGGTGAGTGTTCTGGTTGATTTTCTACAAAAGATTGTTTCTGACATTGTGAAGCCTCCGGGAAAAATAAGCATACCGAAGGCCAAAACAGCCATCGGCAACCCCGCTGCCGTATCTCCAACATGGAGAGTTAAGCCGGTGGTTTTGCGTCCTCGCCTTTAGACGAGTTTGCCTTTTTCAATGACCTTGTATCTTACACCCTCATCAAGTTTCTTTATACTTACAGACCATATCGGTCCAAGACATCCTTATCGACGCAAAATTAAGATTTGGGAACTACACCCAACTCATTCTTTATGGTCATTATAGCAAAGGGATTTCTGTTCGTGAATCGCCCGGAAGGCTTATAAATGGCTTATTTATGGTAAAAAATGGCTATGTAATGGCCGGCGGATGAGCCATCGCAGCAGAAGCATCGGTTATACCATATCCGCGTGACTCATGAAAGTCCCGATCCGCTGACGGACGCCTGACCGACTAGCGCCCTAACACCCGATTTTTCACGCCCAGCCGAGACCGGGAAGCTGCCACTTTCTGACCATTTTTAGCCCGTTGACAATGGGCGCCCTCCGCCTCCATCATGACTTTTAATTACGGCCCGGTATCAACATGGACAAATCATTACGAGAGGAGAGGATCATGGCCACTGTCAAAATGCAGAGCACGGACCAGTTTGAATCTGAAAAGGAACTCAGACTCCACATCGCCGGGAGACTTCATCTCCAGAACGAATTTCTCTCCCAGGCCCTTGGCAAAGCAACGGGGCGGCCCTGCTCTTTCATGACCCACGAAAAAATGCTCAGCCTGCTGGAAGCGAGCTACGACAAAAAATGTATCATTCTCTGGGATTGCATTGATGCCGAGCAGGAGTCCTTATGGAGTAAGCTCAACCTGCATCTCCAGTATGAAAATTTTCAATTTGTCCTGTTCAATGTCTGCCCTGAACAACAGATTGAAACCCAGGCGGTCAAGCGTGGTATCCGGGGGATTTTCTACCCGGAGGACTCACTGTCCGTCTTCCAGAAAGGGATCCAGGCAATTTTACAGGGGCATCTCTGGGTCTCCCGGAATGTACTGGAACAAAGCCTTGCAAAGACCGGGAAAGCCAATGAAAAACCGGACGAGAAATTTACTTTTCTGACCTTTCGGGAACGTGAGGTCCTCGCCATGATTGCCGAAGGGCTGAGCAAAGATGATATTGCCGACGAGCTTGGGATCAGCCCGCACACCGTCAAGACCCACACCCACAATATTTACCAGAAAATCAATGTCACGAGCCGCATCAAGGCGGCGCTCTGGGCGACCCAGAACCTTGAGCGGGCTCCAAAAGCCTTTACATGGCAGACGAGAGGGCCGGATATCAGCTGAGCAAAGATCCTTACTCTCTCCGGATGAGAGGTAGACCCGCCACCCTAATCTTCTTCTGCAACTCCTCACCGCAGAGAAGAGAGATGTTTCAGGCCCCGGACGGTTCATGCGGCCCGGATGCAGGTCAGGCCGAGCGGGAAGAACCTGCCGCAGCAAAAACAACGGCCACTCACCCGCCACCCGAAGGAGTAAAGACAGGAAACCCTTGAACAATAAGGATTGGCGGGAATACAGGCAAAACCTCAGTTCCCTCCGGAGCGATGGCCGACAGCAGAAAAAAATAGCACAAAAGGTGTAAGCCGGGAGCAGAAAAAACATACACTCTTTGGCGAATAAGCAATTGCAACAATACGAAAAATATACAGCTCTCCGGCGATTGATATCACTGATCGAAATTTGATGTGATGGCATCAAGAACACCAGCTTTCATCCAGGGTTCGTAACCCTCCGGTGGCTGGAAACGGTTACCGCCCGAGCGAAAAAAAACAATCTTCCGGGAGAAACGAGATGCCTGGTTCCGCTGCCAAAAAAGAAAAAAGGAGGGACGGAAAATGATCACCCGCCATCGTGGCCTCATCATGAATAAAGTCCGAACCAAGACGGTATTATTCCTGCGGCTGGCCCTGCCGCTTGCCTGCATGCTGCAGGCGGCGGCATGCGCTTCCAACCAGGGAGGCATTGCCGAACGGCCCTACTCGCCTCCCCCCGAGTCGAGAGTGGTCCTGCGGCCGGGTGACGAGATAGAACTGAAATTCCCCTACTGGAAAGAACTCAACGATACCCAGGTCATCAGGCCGGACGGGTACATCACCCTCCAGCTTATCGATTCGGTCCTGGCCCAGGGCCTGACGCCGGAGGAACTGGATACGAAACTGACCAATCTCTATGAATCCAAAATCAAAGATCCGGTTATCTCGGTGGTCGTCCGTTCACTGGTCGACCAGAGGATCTATGTCGGCGGCGAAATCAAGAACCCGGGCCTGCTGACGCTTCAGGGAGAAGTCAATGTCCTCCAGGCGGTCATCAATGCCGGCGGCTTCAAGGAAACGGCCCGGACCGACGAGGTGATCGTCATCCGCAGGAACGGAAAAGGCAAGGCTGTTCCGTACAAAACGGATCTTTCCGGAACACTTGACGAAACAGGCCCGAACCATACTTTCCTCCTGCAGCCAAACGATGTGGTCTATGTGCCGAAATCAACGATTGCGAACCTGAACAAGTTTGTGAACCAGTATATCACCGAGCTGTTCCTCTTCCGGGGCATCGGGCTCGGTTTCAACTATGAACTGCGCGACCGCTACAACTGACGGCGGTCGGCGACGAGAGGATCAGTCCACGGACCCAGGCCCATAAAAGTTATTGAGAGGAAATGGATATGCAGCTCCAGCACCCGCATTATTTTCCGGCCCAGCATGTTCCGCCAGAAGGCGGCTCGCTGCGGGATATTCTCTATGTCCTGTTTCGCAGAAAAAAAGCGCTCCTCCTCTTCTTCTGGGCCTCCTTCCTGGGCGTGCTCCTGCTCACCCTCCTCTCCCCCGAGATCTATCAGTCGGAGGCACGGGTGCTCATCCGGGTGGGCCGCGAAAGTCTTGCCCTCGACCCCACCGTGGACGGCCCGACCATGGCGCTCTCGCAAAGCAGGGAAAACGAAGTCAATTCCGAGCTTGCGATCATCAAAAGCAGGCTCCTTGCCGAGCAGGTCGTCGACAGAATCACTCCGGAAATTTTTCTGGCCGATGGGAACCTCAAACCCGAGGCAGGCCGGAACCCGACCTCCCTCGGCGCAATGACCGCCTCCATCAGGAAGGCTTTGCAGAAAACCGCCCATCTCTTCGGCAAAGAAGAGACCCCGTCCTATATCTCGCTCAGGGAAAACGCCATCAACAAAATGATCAAAAATCTCAAGGTCGGGGTTGAGCAGAAAAGCCACGTCATCACGATCTCCTTTGACTGCAGGGAACCGCAGTTCGGCCAGCGGGTCCTGGACCTCTTTCTGACCCTTTTCCAGGACCACCATATCAAAATCCACAGCAGCATTGCCCCGCCCCGGTTTTTCCAGGAACGGGCCGGCAATCTCTACGAAAAACTGCAGGAAAAGGAAAACGCCCTCGAAGCCTTCCGGGCCGAGCACAACATCGCCTCCATCAGTATCCAGAAGGAAACGCTTTCCGCCCGGATCAGCCGGATCCAGAGCGACCTCGCGGAAATAAACAGCCGGATCGCCGCCTCCCGCGCCAACAACGCATCTCTCGAACAGGGGCTGGCACGCCGGTCCAGGGAAGTGGAACTGGGCCGGGTTGCCGGCAGAAAGAGCACCACCTCCGATGCGATAAAAGCCCGCCTCTTTGATTTCCGGATCAAGGAGGCGGACCTGTCGGCCAGATATCCCGATCAAAACCGGCAGCTCGTCGAGGTGCGGGAACAGATCCGGGTGGCGGAAGCAGCGCTGAACAGCGAAAAAGAGACCGATGAGGTCACCACCGGGGTTGACCCGACCTATCAGGCGATGCAGCTTGCCCTGGAAACAGGCCGCGCCCGCCTTCAGGGGGAAATTGCCAGTCTGGAAGCTCTGGAAAAAACCCTCAGGGAACCAATCGCCGAGCTTGCCGCTCTGGTCAAAAACGAGACCATCGAGTCACGACTGAGACGGGACGTGAAACTCCTGGAAGAGGAATACCTCAGGTACCGTCAGGACGTACAGCGCACCGACATCTCCAGGAATCTCGACCTGGACAAGGTTTCCAATCTCAGCATCATCCAGCCGGCCACCCTGCCCGTGAAAGCGATCAAGCCGAACAAACCGGTCAATCTCGCCCTCGGCATCCTTCTGGGTCTGTTCGGCGGGATCAGTCTCGCCTTTTTCCTCGAGTATCTCGATGCTTCACTGAAAACCAAAGAGGACGTGGAAAGAAGGCTCGGCCTTTATGTGCTGGCTTCCGTCCCGTGCGAGGAGTCCGAATCATGTATGTAAACTTTTACAATATGGCGAAGGCCCCCTTCCACATCACCCCGGATCCGGAATTCCTCTACCTGAGCGCAAGCCACAAGGAGGCCCTGGGGGCGATTATTTACTGTATCGCCAAGAAAAAAGGGTTTGTTTCGGTGATCGGCGAAGTCGGGACCGGCAAGACCACCATCGTTCGTTCCTACCTGGCCATGTGCGACCGGCATCTGGTCGAACCGATCTATGTGTTCAACCCGGCCGTCACCTTCAATGAACTCCTGAAAACGATTTTCCGGGAACTGGGGATCCGGTTGCAAAGCGACAGCCCCTACGACATGGTGCAACAGCTGCATACCGTCCTGATCAGCAGGTATGAGCGGGGCCGCAATATTGTCCTGCTCATCGACGAAGCGCAGAACATGCCGGTCGAGACCTTTGAACAGCTGCGGATCCTGTCGAACCTCGAGACCCCGAAAGACAAGCTTTTACAGATCGTTCTGGTCGGCCAGCCGGAACTCGCCGAGAAACTGGCCGGCAAAGAACTGCGACAACTCAACCAGCGGCTGGCCATTCGCGCGACCCTGCGCCCTCTTTCAGCCACGGAAAGCCACGAATACGTGCTGTTCCGCCTGGCGAAAGTCACCTCCACTCCCCAGGAAATTTTCAGTTCCGGTGCCCTCAAAAAAATCATCAGGACGGCGCAGGGTTCGCCGCGAATGCTCAACATCCTCTGCGACAATGCCCTGGTGGCGGGGTTCGGTTTTCAGGAACGGAAAATCACCAGGGCGATCGCGAGTCAGGTCATCGCCGATTTTCAGGGAAACCGGCGCCCCGTTGGTTTCATCTGGAAATACGCCTCCGTTTTCGGCGCCCTGCTCCTCTCCATTTCCGTCCTGAACGGGTCACAGGTCTTCTCCTCCTTCAGAAAAGCCGATCTCGACCGGAATAAACCCGCTGGACCGGTCAACAGCCAGGCCGGGATCGAAAGGGAAACGAAACCGCCACCGGCAAGATCGCCCGCCCCGTCGGCGACCGGGCAGTCGCAGACCACCCTTCTTTCCTCAGGCCCCTTCTCGGTGTCCAGGGCAGCGGAGGGCACAACCGCCCCTCCCGATGAACCGGTGGCAGGCGAAGCGGCGGACAGAGAACCCGAAATCATCGCCGCCCCGGCGAAAAATGAACAGAAGCAACCGGAACCTTCTCCCGCCCTGAGCAAGAGCAGACCCGGACCGAGAACGATCACCGTCAGGAAAGGAGAACATCTCTCCCGGATCTGCCTCGACGCATACGGTTTCGTCAACGACCAGCTCATCAGGAGGGTCCAGGCCGGCAACCCGAAAATCTTCGACGCCGATCTGATCTTCATCGGCGACACGATCATCCTACCGGAACTTTCAAGACAGGAAAGCATACTGTCTGCTTTCCAGGCGAGGCGATAACCATGACCAAAATATTTGAAGCACTGGAATACGCAGACCTTGAACGGGGCCACGCGCGCGAAACCACGGAAATATCCATTCCCCCCCTGCAGGGCGCCGATCACAGCCCGGCCCTGTATGCAGAAACCCGCCCCGGAATTTCCGATGCCAAAAGAGGCGACCCCACCACCAGCCTCTATCAGAGCCTGGTCACCCTTCTGCCGGGAAGGAGGAGCCGGATTGTCCAGTTCCAGGGGACCCAGAAGGGAGAAGGAACCAGCACCATGGTGCGAAAACTTGCCGGTTTTGCCAGCATGAAACTGAAAAAGAACGTCCTGCTGCTGGACCTGAACCAGAAAGCGCCGAACCAGTGCAGTTTCTTTCAGGTCCAGTCCGAGCTGCCCCGGCTGGGAACAAAAAGCCAGACCAAATTGACCCGAAAGGACTTTGCCAGGGTCGACGGCACCACCCTCTATGTGACCCAGGTGTCGAGTCAGGGCCTTCCGGCCGGCATCATCTGCGAAATGTCCCGGATAGATCCGCTGCTCAACAGGCTGAAGGAGGAGTTTGACCTGGTGCTGATCGACTCGCCGGCGGCGATCAGCCGCCCGGAATGCCTGCTGCTCTCGCCGAAAGTTGACGGCGTCGTCCTGGTTGTCCAGGCGCAAAAGACCCGCTGGCAGACGGTAGAGAAGGTGAAAGACCGGATTCTGGCCCAGGACGGCAACATCCTCGGTGTCGTCCTCAATAAACGGCGCTATCCGATACCCGAATTCATCTACGAAAGAATCTGACAAAGGAGGCCGCGCATGTCTCTCTCCACCGTGTTCAAATGGTTTCACGCACCCCACAAAGTACTGTCCGACAGCCTGTACGGAGAAAAGGAATTTGCGCATATCCTGGCCAGGGAGCGCGCCAGGGCCGATCGAAGCACCCACCGGTTTTCCCTGGTCACCTTTGCCACCAGGCACGAGAAACTGGGGGGCAAGGCGGAAACCCATCTGCTGATTGAACTGAACAACCGCATGCGGGCGACCGATGAAGCAGGCTGGCTTTTGCCGAACAAGATCGGCGTCATTCTGCACAACTCCAACGCCCACAGCGCCTGGAATTTCGCCAAATACATCCAGATGTCCCTCCTTGCCAACGGCATTCAGCTGCTCTGCGAAGTTTACAGTTACCCGCCACCGCAGGATAAAGGGGCCGGGAGCGCCGAAAAAATACCCAAAAGAATCCAGCCGGAACGGGGGTTCGGGCATCACTTTACCCGCGATCTTCCGGAGCAGGAGTTGTCTCTGCTCTACCTCAAAAGGATCTCCAGAAAAAAACGGTGCCTGGATCTTCTGGGCTCGTCCCTCGGACTGATCCTCCTTTCTCCGCTCTTTGTTCTACTGTGGTGTGTGATCAAATCGGTCTCGCCGGGCCCGGCCATCTACAGGCAAACCCGAATCGGCCTCGGCGGACGCCCCTTTCAATTCCTGAAGTTCCGGACCATGGAGTACAACGCCGACACCACCGGCCATCAAAAACATCTGGCCTCGCTGATCCCGAAAGAAGACGGCGAGCGGGCGCCCGCCCGCCCCATGGTCAAACTCGACGACCACAACGACCAGATCATCCCTTTCGGCAAACTGCTGCGCAAGACCTATCTTGATGAACTGCCCCAGCTGGTGAACGTGCTGAAAGGGGACATGAGCCTGATCGGCCCCCGCCCGTCGATTCCCTATGAAGTTGCCGAATACCAGCTCTGGCACAAAGGCCGTTTTGATACGACTCCGGGAATGACCGGCTTGTGGCAGGTCAGCGGCAAAAACAGGCTCACCTTCAACCAGATGGTCCGGCTGGACATTCAGTACGCCCGCCGACAATCCCTCTGGCTGGACATCAAAATACTGCTCATGACCCCGATGACCATCGCCTCGGAACTCAAGGAAAGTCTGCACAAACGAGGGCAACTCATCAGGATCGGAACGGGACAGCCCACAAAATTCTAGAAAAAAATTCACAAAAGGGACTGAGACTATGGAGAACAAAATGATCAGGGTCGCTGTTGCAGGTTGCGGATACTGGGGGCCGAACATTATCCGCAGTTTCAACTCTCTGCCGGAGTGTCAGCTGCAGATGATCTGCGATGTTTCGCAGGAACGCCTGGCTCACATCGGAAAACTTTACCCGGACGCGAAAACAACCACCCGCTATGAAGACCTTTTGCGGGATGAGCAGCTGGATGCGATCGCCATCGCCACCCCCGTGCGCTTTCATTATCCAATGGCCCGGGAAAGCCTGCTCGCCGGCAAGCACACCTTCGTGGAAAAACCGATGGCCACCAGCGCCAAAGAATGCCGGGAACTCATCGAGATCGCCGCCGAGAAAAAACTCTCCCTGATGGTCGGCCACACCTTCGTCTACTCCCCGTCGGTCATGAAGATCAAGGAGATCGTCGATTCCAGGGACCTGGGCGAAGTTCTCTACATCAGCTCGCGGCGCTGCAACCTCGGGCTCTACCAGACGGACATCAATGTCGCCTGGGACCTGGCCCCCCACGACATCTCGATCATCCTCCACATCCTCGAACAGATGCCGGTCAGCGTCAACTGCCAGGGCAAGGCCCATGTGAACAAGAGAATCGAAGATGTCACCAACATGACCCTGAACTTCAACAACGGCGGTTTCGCCACCATCCAGAGCAGCTGGCTTGATCCCAACAAGGTCAGGGAGATGACCTTTGTGGGCAGCAAGCGAATGCTCGTCTACAACGATATCGAATCGATGGAGAAGATAAAAATCTATGACAAACGGGTCGAAACGCCGCCCCACTACGACACCTTTGCGGATTTTCAATACTCCTACCACTACGGTGATTCCTACTGCCCGTATGTCAAACAGAAAGAACCCCTGCTGATCGAAACCGCCCACTTTCTGGACTGCATCAGAAACGGCCTCAAACCCCACTCCTCGGGCAAAGAGGCTCTGGATGTCATCAAAATTCTCGAAGCCGCGTCCGCATCCCTGGAAATCGGGGGCGGGCAGGTTTCCATCACCCATATAGAGGCAGCGCCATGCAAAAAATATCATCTGATGTCCAGCTCGGCCACGGCGTGAAAATTTCCGACTTCGTCAATCTGTACGGCTGTGTGATCGGCGATCAGACCAAGATCGGTCCGTTTGTCGAAATCCAGAAAGGGGCCCGGATCGGCGCCTCCTGCAAGATTTCCAGCCACAGCTTTATCTGCGAAGGGGTGACGATCGGCGACCGGGTCTGCGTCGGCCACGGCGTCACGTTCATCAACGACAAATACCCCCGCGCCACCACCCGGGACGGCCGGTTGAAAACAGACGCCGACTGGAGCTGCCAGTCCATACTGGTCGGACACGGGGCCTCGATAGGTTCCGGGGCGACGCTGCTGGGAGGGATCTCCATCGGGGAAAACGCCATCGTCGGCGCCGGCAGTGTCGTCACCAAAGATGTGCCAAGAAATGCCATTGTCGCGGGCAATCCAGCCCGGATCTTACAACTGATGAAGGATGATGACTGATGAAAACACCACTTCTTGATCTGAAACAGCAATATGCGCTCATCCAGGAGGAAGCGCTCGCGGCAATTGCCAAAGTCCTGGACTCGACCTCCTTTGCCGGCGGGCCGTTTGTGGAAGAATTTGAAAAAAACTTCGCCGACTTCTGTCAATGCCGTCATGCCGTCGGGGTCGGCAGCGGCACCGATGCCCTCTGGATCGCCCTCCGCGGACTCGGGATCGGGGCCGGTGACGAGGTGATCACGGTGCCGAACTCCTTTATCGCCACCGCCGAGGCCATCAGCCAGTGCGGGGCCGTCCCGGTTTTCGTGGATATCGACGAAGAGAGCTACACCATGAATCCCGACCTTCTGGAAGCGGCCCTCACGCCGAAGACCAGGGCCATCATCCCGGTCCACCTGTATGGACAGATGGCCGACATGGACCCCATTTTGAGGTTTGCCGAAAAACACGGCCTGGTGGTGATTGAAGACGCGGCCCAGGCCCACGGGGCGGAATACAAGGGCCGGAGGGCCGGGTCCTTGGGCCGGGCGGGCTGCTTCAGCTTCTACCCCGGCAAAAATCTCGGGGCCTACGGCGAGGCCGGAGCGGTGGTCACCAATGACGAGACGCTGGCCGCGCGGATGCGGATCTTTCGGGACCACGGCCAGCAGCAGAAATACCATCACTCCGTCATCGGCTGGAACTCCCGGATGGACGGAATCCAGGGGGCCATTCTCGATGTCAAGCTCAAACACCTGCCGCTCTGGAATGCGGCCCGCCGGAAAAACGCCGCTCTCTACACCACTCTTCTGGAAGGGACGAAAGGGGTGGCCCTGCCCTCTGAAGCGAAAAACACGAAGCATGTCTATCACATCTATCCTGTACGCCTGCGGAACCGGGACCGGGTTCTCGCCCGGTTGGCTGAAAAGAAAATCTTCTGCGGCATCCATTACCCGGTGCCCATCCATCTGCAGCAGGCATATGCCGGCATGGGCTTCGGCGCAGGGATGTATCCGGTGGCTGAAAAATATGCCGGGGAGCAGCTCTCGCTCCCCATGTTCCCGGAGCTGACCGAGCAGCAGATCAACTATGTGACGGACGAAATCCGCCAGATTGTCACTTAGGCGAACGACAGGCGGAGACAATATTTCGCTTCCGCCGGCCGGGGCCGGCGGAAGGGACAAGGACAACCAATGACAAACCAGGTGCAGATCATCAACCCCATCGACTCACCCCGTTGGGACGAGCGGATACTGGCCACCGGCAGGGCCACCTTCTTCCATTCGGCCGCATGGGCCGCAACGCTTGCGGAAACCTACCGGTACAGGCCATGCTACTTTGCCCTGCTGACGGATGATCAGGAGATCCGGGCCATGGTGCCGCTCATGGAAGTCCAGAGTTTCATCACCGGCAGGAGGGGGGTCTCCCTCCCCTTCTCAGACTGCTGCGAACATATTAGTGAAAACGCCATCGATACCGCCTGCCTCCTGGCCTGCATCCTCTACTATGGCAAGAAGCAGGGGTGGAACTCCCTCGAATTGCGACCCGGGGGGAAAATCGCCGCAGACCGCCCTCTCTCCAACACCTACCTGGGGCACACCCTCTCTCTTTCCCCCGGAGAGGAGGCGCTCTTCAGCTCCTTCCGGGAGAGCACCCGGCGGAATATCAAAAAAGCCCTGGCCGCCGAAGTCATCTGCACAACCGGCAACAGCCTGCAGGCCGTGGAACAGTTTTACACCCTGAACTGCCTGACCCGAAAACGGCACGGGATCCCGCCCCAGCCCTTTTCCTTCTTCAGGAACGTCCACAAACACATCCTCTCCCGCAACATGGGAAATATTGTCCTCGCCTTTCACAAGGAAAAGGCCATCGCCGGGGCCGTCTATTTTCATTTCGGCAGGCGGGCCATGTATAAATACGGCGCTTCAAACAGCGATTGCCAGCAGCTGCGCGCCAACTATCTGGTGATGTGGCACGCCATCCGGCATTATGCCCGGCAAGGGTTTGAATCAATGGACATGGGGCGAACAGACCCGGACAACCACGGCCTGGTCCAGTACAAGAACGGCTGGAGCACCCGGAGCGAAGAAATCGCCTATTACAAGTATTCGCTGAACAAGCGGCTTCCCCTTCCCCTGCCAAAAAAGAGCGGCCCCTCCTTCAGCGAACGGATCGTCCCGCACCTGCCGATCCCGGTCCTCCGAATAATCGGCTCGGTCGCCTACCGCCATGTTGCGTAAAAGAAAGGGAAAAAGCCATGGCTGCCTATAACCTCTACTACAGACTCAAAAGGTATATCCCCCGGACGCTGCAGCTCTTTCTGCGCCGGCAGCTGGTCCTCGGCCAGCGCCGTCTCCACGGCAGGACCTGGCCCATTGACGAAACGGCCGGAGCCGGGCCGGCATCCCGTCATGATTGGCCGGAAGAGAAAAAATTCGCCCTGGTCCTGACCCACGACGTGGATACCGCAAAAGGGGTAGAGAACTGCCGGGAACTCATGCTCCTCGAGATGCTGCTGGGGTTCCGCTCCTCCTTCAATTTTGTCCCGGAGCGCTATGGGGTTCCTGGTGATCTCCGCGCCGAACTGACCGCCAACGGCTTTGAGGTCGGCGTGCACGGCCTGAAACATGACGGCAGGCTGTATCAGTCGAGGGAGATCTTCCGGGACCGGGCGAGACACATCAACCGCTACCTTCACGAATGGCAGGCGGTGGGCTTCCGCTCCCCTTCGATGCACCATAAACTCGACTGGATCCATGATCTGAACATCGAATATGACGCCTCCACCTTTGACACCGATCCCTTTGAACCGCAATCCGACGGGGTGGGCACCATCTTTCCCTTCTGGGTCCGCAACGGCGCACCGGGCGGGGGCTATGTTGAACTGCCGTACACCCTGCCTCAGGACTTCACCGTTTTCGTGCTCATGGGAGAGAAAAACATCGATATCTGGCGGCAGAAACTGGACTGGCTCGCGGCCAACCGAGGCATGGTCCTGCTGAATGTGCATCCGGATTACATGAATTTCTCCCGGCGCAGAAACGGGCTTGAGGAATACCCCGCCGGCTACTACCGGCAGTTTCTTGAATACCTCAGGGAACGATACGACGGCGAGTACTGGCATGCACTGCCAAAGGATATCGCCGGATTGTACAGACCGGGAATGGCGGACGAGAAAGAACGCCCCCGGGCAACTGAAGTGATAAACGCAATCACCTGCGAAGGAGCACACTATGTCCAGGAAGAAACAAACCGCCCCGGAACCGGAACATGTTCTCTTTAAAAAGGTGAAGATCAGCAACACCAATTTCACCGATGCCTTCAGAACCATCCGGGACAATATCGCCACCAGGGGCTACGCCTGCCTGACCGATGTGGGCGTCGTGATATCGGCGACCCACGATGAGGAGCTGAAACGGGCCGTCGGCAGATCGCTGATGAGTATCCCCGACGGCATGCCGCTGGCGTGGTACGCCAGGCTGCTCGGTTGCAGAAGGGTTGAGAGAATTGCCGGGGGAGAGCTGCTGCAGCGTCTGCTGGAGGACGACAACGGTCTCACTCACTTTCTCCTTGGCGACACGGATGAGACCATTTCCCGGGTGATCGAGAAGGCGAGCCGCATGAACCGGAAGATCCGGATAACCGGATACAGCCCGCCGTTTAAAACGGAGTTCACCCCGGAAGACACCAGGGATATTTTCGCCAAAATCAATGCCGTCTCGCCCGACATTATCTGGGTGAGTTTCGGCGGGGGCAAGCAGGACAAATGGATGCACCGGAACGTAGGCCTTCTTGAGCGGGGCGTCATGATCGGGGTCGGTGCGGCGTTCCGGTTCTACACCGGCGAACTCAAAACCCCGCCCCGAATTATTCAGAATCTGGGCCTGCAATGGTTCTACCGGATGATGGGGAACCCGGTCCGGTGGTTCAAACGACCGTTCCTCCTGCGCCTGCAATTCTTAATGCACTTCCCGATCGAAGTCATTAAAGGCCGTCTCGGTTCTGTGTAGCCTCCTCCGGGCCGGAACTGATTCCGGGTGCCGAAAAATCGCAAACCAGGACTAATCCTTTTGCCGGATGAACAAACTTAAAACTAAGGAGAAAATAAGCCTTTCTGCTGATTGACCGGATGATTTCATTTATGTGAGCATGACCCATAGAAGTCCTCCATAAACCGAATTGACCATAAAGAATAGAACGACTGTTTTGTGCAGTACTGAATAAAAATTAGATCAATGGAATTTTAACTATCAACAGTTGAATGAGGTCACATTGTGAAAATTTATATTGAAGCGGATGGCTGTTCAAGACGAATGAATGAGTTTGCCTCTCTACATAAATATTTTGAACTGAACAATCACGACTTTGTCAATCGACCTGATCAGGCAGATTTTATTCTTGCAGGAACATGTGCCTTCAAAGGAAAGGAGGAGGAAGAGTCCATCAAGCGCATACGTTATCTGAAAGGCATGAAAGGGAAACTTCTGGTATACGGATGCCTTCCAGACATAGCCCCGACCAGATACCATGCCGAATTCAACGGGCTTGAGTTCCTGGCCCCCAAAGATATCGATCGGATTGATTCGTATTTCGAGAACAACCAGCTGAAGTTCAGGGATCTTCAACCCCAGAATATTATTCCGGAAAAGATGAAGTCAACCTCTCTCCAGTCCGCTATCGGCAAATTTAAAGAGGAGTTTGAGTTTTCCAACAAATTCCTGGTGAAGGCAAAAGATTATGCCGGAAAAAAGATCAGGAGTTCCCTGCATCTGCACCAAGAGGTTTTCTATCTCTTTATATGCCGGGGCTGTCTTGGCAAATGCACCTACTGCGCGATCAAACGGGCAATCGGGCCGCTCAAAAGCACCGACGGAAATGAAATAGTCAATCAGCTGCGGGAAGGAATCGCCTCAGGGCACAAAAAATTCACGATTCTTGGCGACGATGTGGGCGCCTACGGCAAAGACCGGAACGACACCTTCCCCAACCTGCTGGGCCACCTCCTCAAGGAATCAAACGGCCATAACGAATCGGTAAAACCGCACCATAACGGCGCGATCGGGTTCCATATCGAGGAAATCCATCCGAAGTGGATGACCCTCTACCAAAAGGAGATGCTGGAGCTTGTTTCCACCCGGAGGATCAGAAGCATCCTCTGCCCCATTCAATCGGGAAATAACCGGATTCTGGGGTTGATGAAAAGAGAACATGACGCCCGAGGTATTTCTGCGGTCCTGTCCGGCATTCGCACCCTGCACCCCGGGATCAGACTGAAGACCCAGATCATTGTCGGATTTCCTTCCGAAACGGAAAGTGAGTTCAAACAAACTTTGACCCAGGTCGACAGAAACCGGTTCGATGAAGTGACGGTCTTTCCATACGATGCCAAGGAAAACACCCCGGCGAATCATATCGGGCCACGCGTTTCAGCCCAGGTGATCTCCGAACGGGTCGAGAAAGCCCTGGCATTTTTTAAAACCCGTAAAATCAGCGCCCACTTGAATTGCCAGAATTAAGCGGCCGGAAGCGGGAAATGGGCAGGAGCCGCACGCTCTCCTGCCCCAACGAAACTAAATATTGCACCAGCAACCGGGGATTTGGCCTATGGCGATCAGCGGCAATGTAAACAGGCGGTTTGAGCACAAGGAAGGTCTTGCGGCTTACTTTTCAACCCAGAGTGATGCCTGGCGGAAAAATTACGACCGGAATCACTCCGGAGAGCTGAGCCTGTATAAACGGGACATCATCAAGAGAAAAGAAACCGTGCTTCATCTGCTGGACAAACACGCCTCCGGGGGCTCTCTGGACATCCTCGATATCGGCTGCGGCGCCGGGATCCTGATGAAGGACATGCTGCAGCGGGGGCACAAGGTCGTCGGCTCCGACATCTCCGAGGAAATGCTCGAGGAAGCCCGGAAAAATACTGCCGCTTTCCCCCCGGCCAGGAAAATGATTGTCCCGGGGGATCTTGAGAACATCTCTTTCGCCGACAGGACCTTTGATTTCGTCACCTGCGTCGGCGTGCTGGAGTACCAGAAAAGCGACCAAACGAGTGTCCGGGAAATCAGCCGGGTCCTGAAAGACGGCGGGTTTGCGATCGTCACCCTCCCCAACCTGCTCCGGTTCAAAAACATCCTTGACCCCTATTACCACATCAAGCTCCTGCCCAGGGTTCTCAGAAAATTGCGCTGGAAAGCCAAACCCGGCCATTCCGATCTCGTCGGGTCGTTTGAACGTAACGAAAACCTCACCAACCGGAAGTTTTATTACGGACAATTGAACCACCTTTTCCGTTCCTCCAACCTTAAAATCGTCGATTACGTGAGCATCGGCTACAGCCCGCTGGTCACGGTCTGGCGCAGGAGCATTCTGCCCAAGGCCATGGCCGTCAGGGTCGGCAGCTATCTGGAACACAAAGCTTCATCGAGGCCCTCTCTCTTGAAATGGATTCCAAACAGGTGGGTGATATGCGTGCAAAAAACAGCCAATTGAAGCCGGCAATTATTCTCACAAGTCATACGATGGGGCTTGGGGTCATCCGCTCCCTCGGGATCATGGGCGTCCCCCTGTATGTCTATTATTACGACAGGAAAGACATGGGATATGTCTCGAAATATGTCAGGGAGGCGACCCTCTGCCCGCACCCGGAAAAGCAGGAGAGCGAGTTTATAAGGGCCATTCTCGGCTCCGCCGAAAAGCTCGCCGGGTCCCTGCTGATCCCCGCCGATGACGCGACCCTGTCGGTCGTTTCCAGGAACAAAGCCCTCTTTGAAAAACATTTCAAGGTCGCCTGCCCCGACTGGGCGACGACCATCAAGTACATCGACAAAAAATACACCTACCGGCTTGCCGATCAGATCGGCGTACCCTGCCCGAAAACGATTGTCCCGGAAAACCTCGCCGAAGTGCGGCGGTATTCGCGGGAGATCCGGTTCCCCTGCATCGTCAAGCCCTGCGAAAGCCACAAGTTCTTCGAGGTCTTCGGCAAAAAGATGACGATTGTCCACTCCCCGGAAGAGATGATCGATGCTTATCAGGAAGCGGCAGACGCGCGGATTGAAGTGATGCTCCAGGAGTATATCCCCGGCGGTGACGCCAACGGGGTGAATTACAATTCATACATTCATGGAGAGAAAACCGTGGTCGACTTCACGGCGGAAAAAGTCCGCTTCTCGCCGCCCGGAATCGGGGTGCCGCGGGTGGTTGTTTCAAAGTACGTGCCTGAGGTGATCGAGGCGGGACGCAAGATCCTGAACGCGATCGGCTACCAGGGATATTCCTGTACCGAATTCAAAAAAGACCCCCGTGACGGCGTCTACAAGCTGATGGAGATCAACGGGCGGCACAACCGCTCGACCCTCCTGGCCGTCCGCTGCGGGATCAACTTTCCCTGGATCGAATACGCCCATTATTTCAACGAGGATGTCGAATTCAACCCGAACTGGAAAGACGGCGTTTACTGGATCGACGAGCTCCGCGACATCATTCACAGCGTCAAGCATTTCGGGGAGGAACGCTACAGTTTCAACCAGTATATCCGGCCATACCTGAGCCCCAACGTCTTTGCCATCTTTGATGCAAAAGATCTGAAACCATTTTTCAAAAGACTGGTCGATTTAATGAAGATGGCCGCCGGCTATGTCCTCCGGCCGGCAAACATCTTTGCCCTCCGACCATCAAACATCAAGGAGTGAATTCATGAGAGCTGATGCCATTGCTTTGGAAGAAAAGAGGCTTGAGGAAGTGTCGACAGTCGATGACTACCAGGCCTTTCATGAGCGGCACCGGATATTCCCGGCAATATTCGAGGACCGGAACCATACCAGAATCCTGGACACCTCGGCCGGGGTGGGCGTTTTAGGCCGGAGAATCAGGCAGGCCTACGACGCGGAACTCCTGTGCAACGACATCTGCCCGAAATGTTTAAAGACCATGCAGCAGAGCGGCCTCGACACGATCTCTTTCGACATCGACGACAAGGACAAGCCGTTCCCCCTTGCTGATAAAAGTTTCGATGCGGTCATCTCACTGGCCACCATCGAGCATCTGATCCAGATCGATAATTACATGGAGGAGATCCGCCGGATTTTAAAGGATGACGGGTACCTCTACATCTCCGCGCCGAACTACAACGGTCTCGCCTACCTGCTGCCCATGGTGGTCACCGGAAAGACCTTTCACGATCCGTTCACCGAGCCGGACCGCTATGAGTTCTACGCCCACGTCCGCTACTTTACCCATCGGACCCTGCTCGACTACGTCAGCGCCTTCGGCTTTTCCCCCGAGGCGGTGTACCTCGCCCTGCCCGAGAGCAGCTCTAGGTTCCGGAAACTGAAAGAAAAATCGAAAGTAAAGGCCGCAATCTTCAGGCACGGCATGAAAATGCTCTACAGCGTTTCCCCGAGATGGGCATCGGAACCGGTGCTCTGCTTCAGGAAATCCGCGGTGCCGTCAACCGGCAAACCCAGGTGTGTTCTTATGTAATACCACGGGATCTTGCCGGCGACACCGGCCATCTTCTCCACACCCTCAACGCAAGAAGGATCGCCAATGATCACTCCGATAATCCTCGCCGGGGGCTCCGGCACCAGACTCTGGCCGCTGTCCCGGGAACTCTATCCCAAGCAGCTCCTGCAGCTCGTGGGCGACCAGTCACTTCTGCAGCAGACGGTTCTGCGGCTGAACAATTTTCCGGACGCCGCACCGCCGATCGTCGTCTGCAACGACGAACACCGTTTTCTGGTTGCGGAACAGCTGCGCAAGGTGTCGGCAGCGCCTGCCGCAATCCTTCTGGAACCGGTCGGCCGCAACACCGCGCCGGCCACCGCCGTGGCGGCGATCCACGCCCTTGCCGCCAACGGCGGGACCCCGCTCCTTCTGGTCCTGCCCGCCGACCACCTGATCCAAGACACCAAAACCTTTTGCGACGCGGTCCTCGCCGCGATGCCGGTGGCCGAAACGGGGAAGCTGGTCACCTTCGGGATCGTCCCGGACAAGGCGGAAACGGGATACGGCTATATCAGGCAGGGCAAGGCGGTCGGGAACTTTCCGGCCGGCAAGCACACGTGTTTTGCGATTGAAGAATTTATTGAAAAGCCGGATCCGGATCTCGCCCGGCTTTATTTCAAGAGCGACAGGTACCTCTGGAATTCCGGCATGTTTCTTTTCCGCGCCGACTCTTTTTTGGAGGAGCTGGATCAATTCGCGCCGGAGATGGTCGCCTGGTGCCGGAAAGCCCATGCCACCCTGAAAAGCGACCTTGATTTCCAGCGGCTGGACCGGGAGGCGTTTGCCGCCTGCCCGGCCGATTCCATCGACTATGCGGTCATGGAGAAGACCTGCAGGGGGGTGGTGGTGCCGGTGGCCCCCGGCTGGAGCGACATCGGTTCCTGGTCGGCATTGTGGGAGGTCGGCGACAAGGACCCGGAAAACAATGTGACCCGGGGCGATGTGGTTGCCCACGACACCCATGACTCATATCTCCACGCCCAGCACCGGCTGCTGACCACCGTGGGGGTGAAGGACCACATCATCATTGAAACCGCCGACGCCGTGCTGGTCGCCCACAAGAACAAGGTGCAGGACGTGAAGAAGATCGTGAGCCGCCTCACCGCCGGCAGACGGCCGGAGACCAACTTCCACCGTCAGGTCTTCCGCCCCTGGGGCTCGTACGAAAGCATCACCACCGGCGACCGCTTTCAGGTCAAAAGGATTATCGTGAACCCCAACGCCGTTCTCTCCCTGCAGAAGCACCACCACCGGGCGGAACACTGGATCGTGGTGAAAGGGACCGCCAAAATCACCAGAAACCAGGAGACCTTTATCCTGAGCGAAAACGAATCCACCTTCATTCCACTGGGGCACACCCACCGCCTCGAAAACCCCGGGGTGATCCCGATGGAGCTGATCGAGGTGCAGAGCGGCTCCTACCTGGGCGAGGATGATATTGTCCGATTCACCGACAACTACGGCCGGGCGAATTTGTCTCCATCCGGCGCCAAAGGCGGCGAGGCGGGAAAGATGGAGACCCGCGGCACCCGGCCCCGCCCCGCTCCGGCAGGGGGAGGGATGCGTGTCCCACCGCACCGGCACGATTCGCCGGTCATCCATCAATCCTGATCCCGTCTCCCGGGAAAAGGCGTTGCGGATACACCATAAATAACCCCTTGGGTTGATTGACCGGGTGAACCGATTTTTGAAAAAATGCTTACAGGGTCTGCTTTTGCATGCCGTCGCCAGACCCGGCAACCGTCTTCTCAGATAAACGGGAACATGTTGAAAAGGAACAAGATGCTGACCGGACAGAATATCATATGTTTCGGGTCCTCATCCTGGCAATATCCGGGGCTGCAGCAGACCACCATGCGCCTGCTGGCAGATAAAAACAGGATCCTCTACGTCAACGCCCTCGGCAGCCGCAATGTTTCCCTGAAGCTGTCCCAGTGCCGCTTTTATTTCAACAGGATCAAAAGGCAGTTCCAGAAGAACCCGGTCACAACGGACGGCACCGTGGTCTGCAATCCCTTCGTCATCCCTTTTGTCTACAACCCGCTGGCGACCAGATGCAACCGGGCGCTCCTCCGGGCGCAATTTCACCGGTTGCTGCCGAAGATCAACTTCCGCGATTACATCTTATGGGTGGGCACCCCATCGGCCGCCCCCTTTCTCGATCTGTTCAACCCCGCTCTGACCATCTACAACCCGGTCGACCGCTACCGCGCCTTCTCCTTTGTCAACGGCGAGAAGATCCGGGCCTACGAAAAACTGATCGGCGCCCGGGCGGATGCGGTCATCTGCACCTCCGATGCGATCAGAAACGACATGGCCGAGTTCAACCGCCACGCCTTTGCCGTTACCCACGGGGTGGATGTCGATCATTTCCATTCCGCGCTGTCCCGGGAATACCGGCTGGAAGACCTTGAGAAACTGCCCAAACCGATCATCGGCTTTTTCGGCGGCCTTTCGGAACGGGTCAACTACCACCTGCTCGGCAGGATCGCCCGCCGCTATCCGGACGCGAGCCTCGTCCTGATCGGCAAGCAACTGCACAGCCTGGCCGAACTGGAAGGCCTGAAAAATGTCCATCTTCTCGGGTACCGGGACTTCGATCTGCTGCCCCAGTACATGAAACACTTTTCGGTCTGCCTGATCCCCTACCATGTCAACGAACTCATGGAGGCGGTCGACCCCATCAAGCTGCGGGAATACCTGTGCCAGGGCAAACCGGTGGTCAGCGTCGATCTGCCGGAGGTCAGGAAGCTTGCAGAGCTGGTCTACATCGGCAGGGACGAGGAAGAGTTCGTCGCCATGGTGGGCAGGGCCCTGGAGGAAAAGGACCCTGCGCTTGTGGAAGAACGGATCAAGACCGCCCGCCGGAGCGAGTGGTCGGTGAAGATCGCGGAAATATCGGCAATCGTGAACGACGCTTTTATGCGGAAAAACCGGGTGCAGTAGAATGGTGGAAAAGATCGTCATGGCGCTTGTCATCCCCTTCGGCCTGCTGTGCCTGATCAGGCCTTTTTACCTCCTGTACCTGCTGCCGACGATCATGGTCCTGGGCTTTGCCCCGTCGGTGAGCTACGAAAAGACCCCGCTCTTACGAATCGGCTCCATCAATCTTTTCATCACCGACTACCTGATCCTGATCCTGTTGTTCCTCCTGACCGTCATGGTGGCCAAGAACCTGTTTTTCAAACGCCACCTTCTGGAAGGCCTGATAGAGGGGCGGATCAACAAACTGGTGCTCCTCTTTTTTCTCTGGTCGATTTTTATCGGTTTTCTTTCCTACGGCAAAGGCTTCGCGCTCCAGAATATCCTGCGGAACCTCTCCACCGAAGCGCTGATGTTTATCGCCGTCCTGGTCCCGACCATCCCCGATATTGAGCTGAAAAAGGAAAAGTTCTTCAGGTACAGCATCTTTCTCGGGCTGCTGCTGGTTCTCTTCTCCTTATGGAAATACTTTACCCATGACGTCGAATTCACCAGCAGCGGCACCCGGCGGACCCTGCTCGGCAACACCGTCGTGATTTTCATGCTGCCCATCTGCTACATGCTCTTTTACAGCCGATACTACCGGCTGCACCGGATGCTCGCCTGCACCATGATCGCTTTCCTGGCGATCGGCATTGCCCTGACCGGCCATCGTTCAGGCTTTGTGACCCTCGCCTTTGTCCTTTTCTTCTACTTCACAACCAGGGATTTCAAAATGCTCGAGTACATCTGGGTGCCGACCGCCGGTATCGCAATGGTCATCCTGACGGTCCTGATTGCATCGATGCTGCAGATCACCCCCGGCAAATCACTTGCCGGCGACATGCTGCTGCGGATCGGCGACACCCTCAACCTGGAAAACAAAACCACCGTGGAGAGGCTCTCGAAATGGGACGACTCCCTTGAAATCACCAGACGCTATCCGCTCCTCGGCCTGGGGCGGTTCCCGGTCCATACCGACTCGATCACCGAAGACTCCAACCTGAAACTGAAGGAATCATTCGCCGACTTCAACCGGGCGACCCACAACATGTTCGCGGAACAACTCGCCAACACCGGACTGCTTGGGTTGTCGGTGATGATCTTTTTCCTGTATGGCATCTTCAGGCAGTTTAAAAATCTTCCCGCCCGGGACCGGCGATATGCCGATTTCCTGAAGACCTATCTCTGGTCGCTTCTTGTCTTCAGTCAGTTCAACACCTCTTTCACCGATCCGCTGGGAAAGATATTTTTCTTCATCGTTCTTGGTTTCTTCAACGCCCGGCTGCTGCAAGAACAAACCGGCATCCAGCCTGTTCACAGCGCCCCGGTTTTTTACCGCAATTTTTTAAAAACTCCCGGAGAGGCCCATCGTTCCAATGGATGATGCAATCAAACGAAATTTATTTTCAGGAGGGTTGTGGGTCGTCGGGCTGAAAATCCTGGCCCTGCCGATCGGCCTCATCCTGGTCGCCCTGCTGACCAGAATGCTTTCGGCAGAGGAGATGGGAGTCTATTTCCTCTGTGTAAGCCTCATGGATTTCCTGGTGCTCTTTTCCTTGCTGGGGATGGAACGGTCGATTGTCCGCATTATCTCCGGGTCACTGGCCCTGGCGATGCCGGGGCGGGCCCGGCAGGCAATCCGCAGGACATTGTCGATCGGAGCGTTGTCGGCCATGGTGGCCGCCGCACTGCTTCTTTCAGGGTTCGGCCGGTTTGTGTCGGTCAGGATATTCAATTCAGTCGTGATGGGCGAACTCATCTCCTACCTCGCAGTATGGTTGGCCCTGGTGACCCTGCAGAGGTTGATCGCCGAGTCTTTCCGGGGCCTGCACGACACCAGACTTGCCACCCTGTTTGACGGACTGATTCCAAACTTTCTCTACATTGCAGTGCTGGCAACACTTTTCCTGCTGGAGGTGAAAATAGACATCAATACCGCCTTGTTGATCCTGATCTGCACCTACGCGGTAAATATTCTGGCAGGTTCGGCGGCGTTATTTCAAAGCACTTCCCGCTTGAGTGGCGCCGGGTCGATTCATGCCTCCGAAATACTGAAGACTTCATGGCCGTTCTGCTTCTCGGCCATTTTCCTGACCGGCCTGCAGCAAGGCCACCTCTGGCTGCTCGGATATTACAGCACCGCCGAAAGCGTCGCATTATACGGCGCCGCCTGGAGGGTGGTGATTCTGCTCACGGCAACCCTGCAAATTGTGAGACTGGTCATTCCGGCCATGGTCGCCAAGCTGTATGCCGAAAAAAAACATGCCGACCTTGAAAAAGTCCTCAGAAGCACCGCGACGATTGCCGGGGTGCCATCGATAATCGCCCTGCTGTTCATCCTGATTTTCGGAAAAACCATACTGCATCATCTCTATGGAGAGAGTTATGCCGGCGGCAACCTGATCTTAACCATTCTGGCAGTTGCCAATATCATCAACCTCTGCACCGGCGTGCCGGGGGTGCTCCTGATGATGTCTTCAAAGGAGAAGGTGCTTCTGGCAATCTCCATCTTCAGCGGTTCTTTAAGCATTCTGGTGAGCTTTGTCCTGATCGGCCGCTACGATTATATCGGGGTTGCCATCGGGGCAGGGACGGGCATCGCTGTCCAGAATCTGCTGATGGCCGGTTATTGCCTGAAAAAAATGAGGATCAATACCTTTATCAGCCTGAAGGAGATCTGCCTTTTCAAGGAAAATCTCTTGTCGGTCATCGCCGTCGGCAGGCAGAGATTTCTCCTCAAGACAAATTATCAGCGCAATGCCTGAAAGCGCTAAAACAACAACAATGGCCTGAGCAATGAAACCGATCTTCATCTTCAGCCTGCCACGGTCCGGCTCCACCCTGCTGCAACGGATCCTGGCCACCTCCGGGCAGGTCGCGACGGTGTCCGAACCATGGCTGCTGCTCCCTTTCGCCTGCACCTTGAAGGCCGACGGCGTCAAGTCGCAGTACGGACACGGGTATGCGGTCAAGGCGATCCGGGATTTTTATCAGCAACTTCCAAATGGACGCCGGGATTATCTCGATGAACTACGGGCTTTCGCCTTAAATCTGTATCAGAAGAACTCTCCTCCCGGGAGCAGATATTTTCTGGATAAAACCCCGAGATACCATTTGATCGTCAATGAAATTTTCGAGATCTTCCCGGAAGCCAAATTCGTATTCCTGTGGCGTAACCCCCTGGCCGTCATTGCCTCAATCATCAACAGCTGGTGCAAGGGAAAATGGAAGCCGCAGGTCTGGCAGCTGGACCTGTACGACGGGAGCAGGAACCTCATCAATGCCTACAACGAGCATTCTTCGCAGGTCCATGCCTTGCAGTACGAACGCCTTGTCCAGTCACCCGCCCGGGAGTTGAAACGGCTATGCGACTATCTGGAACTTGAATACACCGGAAAGATGATCGAGTCGTTTCAGGATGTCAGCCTGGAAGGCAGCCTGGGAGACAAGACCGGCATCAGGGAATATCAAGTTTTGAGCGACAACTCCCTCGCCAAGTGGCAGAAGACCTTCAACAACCCCTTTCGCCGGCGTTGGGCCATCCGCTATCTGGCTTGGCTGGGCGAGGAACATCTCCATGCCATGGGGTACAGCCTGGGCGATTTAACTGCCCTCGTGTCGAAGAAAACCGACCTGAACCTGGACGGCATGTTTTCCGACCTGCTCAGATCGGCCCTCTACCCTCCCGTAAATTTCCTGCTGTCGCGGAGAGAAAGAAAGACGCCACCCGCCGGACACCTCTACTGACAAGTGGAGAAGCCGGCCGAAAGGAATACTCATCACCCCGGAGCCGCTCTCATGGTTGAAACAAAAATTGCCGTCCTGATGACCTGCCACAATCGCAAAGAATCAACCCTTGCCTGCCTCGACAGTTTAAAAGGCCAGGAGAACATCGACAACATCCGCCTGAGCGTATACCTGGTTGACGATGGCTGCACGGACGGCACCGGAGATGCGGTGAAAAACCGTTTCCCCGGGACCATCGTTCTGCAGGGTACGGGAGACCTCTACTGGGGAGGGGGAATGAGGTTGGCCTTCGGGGAGGCGCTGAAAAAAGACTACGACTTCTACTTATGGCTCAACGATGATTCCCTGCTTTACCCCCATGCCGTCCGGACCCTGTACACCACTTCATGTCGCCTAAAAAATGAGACCGGCAAAGAGTGTATTGTCACCGGGGCGATGCACGATGCGGCAACCGGGGCATTGACCTACGGCGGGAGCAGGAAGATCAGGTCCTGGAGCCCGTTGTCATACAGGCTGGTTCCCCCCTCTGATCAACCAAAACCCTGTGAGGTGATCAACGGCAACTGCGTCCTGGTGCCGCGGGAGATCGCGGCTCTTGTCGGCAATCTGAGTGCGGACTTCACCCACTGCGGCGGAGACTATGATTACAGCCTCCGTGCCGGAGAGCATGGCTTTTCAAGCTGGGTCGCTCCCGGATATGCGGGAACCTGCTCGAGAAACAGCCTGAAAGGTTCGCTTAAGGACAATTCCCTCCCGTTTCAGAAACGTGTTGACCGTTTGACCAGACCCAACGCGATGATCCCGGCCGCGGAGTGGATGCTGTTTATAAAACGGCACGGGGGGAGATTATGGCCGATTTACTGGCTGCGAACTTTCATTCGCAAGCAGTTCCCCTGGCTGTGGGTTCTGCTGCGCTCCAGAAAAGTTTATGAATCTCGCTAAGGTTCCGCCGAACCTGTAAAAAGGATCAAATCCTGTCCGGATTGCAGCTCCCTGCGGCTGGGAGCTGCAATCCGGAGCCTTCGAGCCTCGAGGAATACACTTGTTTTGCAGGTTCACCACAGTATTTGATCCTTTTCCACCGGCTGCGACAAGAAGCGGCGATCAGTCGATTTTTATCCCGGTAACCTCCGTTTCAGTCGATATTTTCCGCAGATAGAAGTTATCCAGCCTCGTATTGACCTCTCGGCCGCTGAAGGTAATGGTGTGGGGGCCGGACTCCAGCTGCACCGTCATCGGATCATACTGCGGCGCCTTGAATGATCCGTCTCCGCGGGCGGTGACCTCATCCTGGCGCCAGACATTGTACAGGGCAGGATCACCCTGGGGATTCAAGTCCCAGATGTCCTCGGGGCCGTTGTCTACACTGACCAGGAAGGAATCAGTCCCCGAATCGGCGGCATAGGTGTTGGCGAGCACTTTATAGGTGCCGGGTTGGGCGATATCAAAGGTGAACACCGCGCTCCCCGAATCACTGGTCGTGGTTTCTATACAGGCGCCGCCGGATGCCCCGGCATCAGTCGCGACCTTCATCGGCAGAGTCAATTTTCCGGACTCCGCCTCGATCAGTTCCGTACTCCCGGGTCCCATTACCAGATAGAAATAAGCCAGCCTCGAATTCAGCTCCCGGCCGCTGATCGTAATTGTGTGCGGCCCCTCCGCCAGCTGTATTCGCAACGGATCAAATTGCGGGGCGGCGAATGTTCCCGTGCCCCTGGCGGTGACCTCGTCCTGCCGCCAGACGTTGTACAGGGCGGAATTCCCTTCAGGATTCAAGTCCCAGATATCTTCCGGGGCATCGTCAATCTTGACCCTGAACGAGTCGGACGCCGCATTGGCGGAATAGACCTCCCCGACAATTTTATAGGTGCCGGGCCGGGTGATATTGAAATCGTAAACGGCGCTCCCCGAATTGCTGACGGTAGGCGTGATATAGGAGCCGCCGGGGATTTCCGGCGCGGTGGCAATCTCCATGGTCGGCGGAGTGAACGTCCCCGCTTCGGCCCGGAAAAGCAGAATCGCCCCGGAAGAGGGCTTGGTGATACTTACCGTCAACGACGCTGTTTTCGTTACCCCGCCGGAGGAATAACCGGCGGTGACGGTAACACTCTGGTCGGAGGGCACCGACAAGGTCGTCAGCACCCCGGCGGAACTGATTGACGCATACGTGGAATTCTCACTCCAGAGGGGGGTCACCGTGGTGGCGCTGCCGTCACTCCAGGTCGCCCTTGCCGTATAGGTCCCGCTGCTGTTCTCATTCACGCTGGTCGGCCCGTCAATCTTCAGCCCGCTCAAACTGAGCGTCACTTTTGTAATGCTTACCGGCAGGGACGCTGCCTTCGTGATCCCGTCGGCGGTGTAGCCGGCGCCGACGGTGACGATCTGGTCGGATGGCACCGCTGAAGTGGTCAAGACCCCGATGGTGCTGATCATCGCATATGACGAGTTCTCGCTCCAGAGCGGCGTCACCACCGTGGTGCTGCCGTCGCTCCAGGTGGCGGTGGCGGCATAGATTCCGCTGCTGCTCTCGTTTACGCTGAGCGGCCCGATGATCTTCAGGCCGCTGAGGCTTATCGCCACTTTTGTAATGCCGATTTCGATGGCCGCCGTTTTCGTGACCCCGTCGGCAGTGAAATCGGCGCTGACGGTGACGATCTGGTCGGAGGGGACCGTCGAGGCAGTCATCACCCCGTCGGCGCTGATTGTCGCATACGCGGAATTCTCGCTCCAGAGCGGCGTCACCACGCTGGTGCTGCCGTCACTCCAGGTGGCGGTGGCGGTATAGGTTCCGGTGCCGTTCTCTTCCAGGCTGCCCGGCCCGTCGATTTTCAGACCGCTCAAAGCTGGCGGCACTTTGATAATGGTTACCGTCATGGCCGCGGTTTTTGCTATTCCGCCATAGGCGTAGCCGGCACTGACGGTCATGGCCTGATCGCCGACCACCGACGAGGTGGTCACAACCCCGTCGATGCTGACTTTCGCATACGCCGAACTCACACTCCACTCAGGCGTTACGGCGCTGGTGCTGCCGTCGCTCCAGATCGCCGTGGCGGTATACGTCGCGGTGCCGTTCTCCTCGACACTGCCGGGCCCGTCGACCTTCAGGCCCATCAGGGTCTTCTGGGCAAGAGGCGCGGTATACGCTCCGATCGCATAGCCGGTGGAGGCATCCTGGCTGGAAAGGATAATGTTTCCCGGCCATGACGATGCAGGATTCAGCAAGGGAAACCCGAGATCGACGCCCGTGCCGATCGCTCCGGAACCTGCAGCTATCGAATAGACCCCTCTCACCGGATCAACAAATTTCGGATCCGTCAGACTGGCTGATTTTTCAAAAACAAGAAGGTATGTCGGTGTGTCGGCTAATGACGTATAACTTGTCCCCCCTACGGTCGCAAGGGTTCCCCCGCCCGGCCGATAGTAAAGATTGTTTGAATGCGCGGTAATGATATTCCCGAGAGCGCTTCTGAGAGGGGTCTGGCCGCTTACCGAATAGAGGATATTGTTTTTGATTTCCAGCAGGGCGTAGGTGGCGCTGCTGCTGCTGAAATTTATTTCTCCCCCCGTGTTCTGGTACAAGGTGTTGTTGTAAATCTTTACCCTGTTCGAACTCCCCTTGATGGCCGTGGAAAACTCTATGCCGTTTTTCCCGTTTCCATAAATCACATTTCCATACACGTCAAAAATTGTTGTCGTCGGGGTCTGGACCGTGATTCCATGACTCGGTCCGTTGTGAATCAGGTTGTGCCGGATGGTGAGTTTTTGCGGGGCGCCGCTTCCATCATCCTGGATAATCACGTTATTTAATACTGCGTCGAAGATTTCCGAATTCTCGAGCAGAACATTATCCTGATTGTTCTTAAAAATGATTCCGGTGCCGTTCCATGTGTCATATTGACTGATATTCGGACCGACCGTGCACCCCCGGATCGTGACATTTTCGATTAGACAGGTGGGACAATTGACGGCCGGATAGATTGCGATACCGGTGGTGCTTATATCGTGGACCCTGGTGTTCAGGATCTCAACGTTTTTACAGGTATCCCCGCCGATAGCGCCGACCTTGATCCCATATCGCGCGGCGCCGCCTTTCAGTGGCCGCAGGTCATGAACATCACAGTTCTCGATCCGTTTGACCGCTCCGGTCAGATTCACGGATGACGGCCAGTTGACCGTCATCCCGGAATTCGAGGTCCCGTTGCCGTTGACGTTAAATCCCTGCACAACCGTTGCGATGACGGGATCATCCTTCTGGATGCTGACAATCGCGCGAACGAATGATCCCACAGCCTGCAGCGTCGCCCTGACTCCTGTCCCCCAGGAACTCCCGTCATAGGTGACACCCCCGGTTGCTTCAAGCAAGGCGTTGCCTCCCGCGCCCTTCCAGGTGGAGGAACTGTTGAATTTTACAACATCTCCCGGGGCAAGTGTCGCCGTTCCCGCCCAGCCGACCATTCCCGGACAGTTCCGCCACGGCTCCTGGATGGTCCCCGGATTCGTGTCACTGGTATTCGGCGCGGCATTATCCACATAATACGTTGCCGCCCAGAGATTTGCGGTGAGCGCCTGATAAACCAGGAAACCGAGAAACAATATTCGTTTTATCTTCATGCCGACTATCCTCATGGTTGAAACAAGAAAAATGTTCGAAACAGACACCCTCCTTATCCCAAAATAATAGTGGGCAGATCAATCAGCGGATGGCTGTATTTTCTTCGTATCAGGAACAGGTCCGAGATTCATTTGGGCTAGACCTTTCAGGCTGGCCCTGCCGTGAACCTGCAAAAGGATGACAGTGAGCCTGTCGAAGAGTTATCGGCTGAAATCGAGAGAGGGAACCAGATTGTTTATTGAACCACCCTTCTCGTCAGGAAAGCGGAACGGGGAGCATCCGCCACTCCCCGTTCCGCGTCGGCGGTCAAACCTGGTTTTACGGCCCTCCGGCACTGACATTTTCAAAGAATGCCCGAATAAATGCCTCTTCCCCGGGGGCATCCGTTCCCTGGGACGCCACGCTCAATCTGACCCCGGAGAATTCCGTAGTTGCAAATTGGGCGATTGAAGACAGATCCACGGAAAGTGTCTCATTTTGATCCAGGGATACGTTGATCACTCCGTTGCCCAGGTGTTCGATTTTCAGGTGATACGGCTGGCCCTTGACCACGGCGGCGGCGAAACTCCGGCTGTCATTGGCGATGGCATACTTTGTCCCGCAGGAAGAATCCCGGCATCCCACCGCCAGAATGTCTGCGGTCCCCGCTCCGGAGGGCCCCTCTTTCAATGCCGCCCGGATCACGAAGAGATCCGTCAGATCCTTCTCGCTCGTGCCGGGAGGCCTGAATTCCATTTCCAGCAATGCGGAGACTTCAACAGAATCCGCGGGGTTGCTGTCAACAACAAACGTCGCCGGATCTAACGTCAGATCAGCTTCAACGACCTCGGCCCCTCTGAAGATGATGTCATAATTGGAATGCAGGTCGGTGGAGTTGTTGAAACGGGTGTCGGCCTCAATATTGTTCACATAGGCCTGTCCGGTCTCCAGAACGAGCTTGCCGTTTTCCACCTGCCGCCGTCCGCTGGTTTTTTTCCAGAACGAACCGTCCAGATAGCTCACGCCGTCGAAATTGTCTGAAAGTAAACCATCGATCACATTGTCGACGATTGCCGTCATTTCGGCCTGATCCTCCGGGTTGGTCAAGGCGATCTGGATGCCGAGGTATTTTTCCGGCCTGGCAGGAGCTGCGGCAGTGATCGGTGCGCCTGCTGCGACCGGATCAAAGGACACTGCCGGGTTGTTGTTCAGTTGGAAGGTGAACTGGTTTGCCTGGATGGTGTCCCAGTCAATCATCAGCGTTGCAGTGGAATTGAATGCAGCTGTGCCCAGCGGGACACCGCCACTGTCGCCTAAAGTGAGGTATTCGACCGAGTCCGTCGTGTTGCAGTCGTCGTTTAAACACCGGAACACCTTGAACGAAGCCTCGGTGCCGCTCCAGATTATCGCGGCGTTCACATCCCCGGTCCGGTTCCCGGCCCCTTCACCCTCCGTGGTTGTATGATACCCGCAACTCTCGAGCCGTGTCCGAAAGGCCTTGTCACCGGTGCCGGTGAAATCGGTGTTGGTGATCGTCACATCGGCAGCCACCTCCCCACAGCCGGAATTCCTGAGCGGCAGGTGATCGAAAGCGAATTCGCCGGCCTCGGCCAGTTTGAACTGCAGCTGACCGCCGACAATTCTTCTGTCATAGGCGCCGCTCGTATGCCAATAGCCGGAATCGAGTTCCCCGCTATCAAAGTTTTCGGTAATCGAGGTAAGGCACTTCACCTGAACATCGACAACGCTGCCGCCGTTTACCACCATCGTGCCATTGACCACGTCACAGGTCTGGGCCGGAGAAACAGGCTGGGACACAATGGTCACTTCACAGCTGCTTCCTTCCTTGACGGGTGTAGGAAACCAGGCTGTCGTGTTCTCGTTTATGGCAAGATCTTCCGTACCATTATTTTGTACAACCAGACCCGTACCAAGCAAGCCGGATGTCGTCACCCTTACGACGGAGGACGAAGCCGCCGCAGTCGGCTGGGTTACCGATCCACCGGAGGAGGATTCCCCGCCTGAGCTGCTGCCGGAACATCCGCTATTTGCGACCAATACCCATGTGAGCAGCAGAACATTACAAACCAGAGACACTTGTTTGCTTTTCATTTCTCCCTCCTTGACTTGGATAGACCATTATCGATCTGGATCAGATTTTACTGCGGACTCTCACCGGTCCGCCGGAACGCATGTTTTTTTATCTCAAAATCATTTGGCGTAAATCAATCAGCTCATGGCTGTATTTTTTTCCTAGTCAGAAAGGAGTTTTGCATGAAAAAGATGAGAGGTCCTCATCCTAAACGACTAAACCTGTTTGCGAAAATGGGCAGGATGAGCCGGGCGGCCCCGAATTACACCATTTTCACAGCCAGGAAATCTTCGCGATGTAGACCGCCAGACATTTTTTGTAGTTAAAAAATCAGGACATTGGGTGATTGTTTTCCGTCTCTTTCTTTCCCTACCATTGATATAATCCTGCCCCCTGATCTCGATACATCTCGGAGGGGGGCTGGGGATCTGGCAATGAGTGAAGAGGAAAAGCGTCATGGAGCCCGGCATTCAACCGGCCGTTCCGCAGCTTGAATCCATCCGGAAGGCACCATTAGCAGGGAGACTACAAAATGACAGAGTTCCCCGGTTCCATCAAAACTCCGACTATTGACGAAGTCGAATCATCTTTCATGCAGCTCACCGAAGCAATCAACAGCCATCGAAAATGGCTTGCGGAATGGAATACGAGAATAATCTGCGGGATCTATGTTGAAGAGCAGTACGCTTCTGAAGAGTCCCATAAACAATGCTATTTCGGGCGCTGGTTTTATGGGAAACGCAATAACTTTCTGGAGCAGAAACCGGAGTTTACGGGGCTGGAAAAACAACACCGACTGGTGCATGAGCAGATGCGCAACATCGTCATGAAAGCGAATAGAGGCGAAAGCATTGCCCGGGTTGAATACGACAATTTTGTCCGTTCCGATGGCGCGTTCACAGAGTCTCTCATGAATCTGCGGGACGACCTGTTCAAACTGATGCTTTCTTTTGATTATCTGACCGGCGCCTTTAACCGGGAGGCTTTCTTCCGCATCCTCGAACAGGAACATTCCCGGGTAAAGAGGTTTAACGAACCCGCCTGCCTCGTTTTGCTCGATATCGACCGGTTTAAAAAAATCAATGATCATCTGGGACATACTGCCGGCGACAGGGCGCTGGCCTCCATCGCCAATTTCATCATGGAGAACATGCGCCCTTACGATTCAATCTGCCGGTATGGCGGCGAGGAATTTATGATCTGTATGCCGAAAACAACGGTTGAGACGTCACATCATCTTATCGACCGGGTCAGGGAAGAACTGAGCAAAAAAACAATTTATGACGTGTCCGGCACAAAACGGCTCAATATTTCCGCATCGTTCGGCATCGCCCCACTCTCGGCAAATGAAGAACTGAAAGACACCATTGAACATGCCGACAAGGTCCTTTATCACGCCAAGGCAAACGGTCGCAACAAGGTCGGCGTCTGGCCGGCAAACGCCTGACCTGAAGTAGTCCAGACCAGACCTGATGTTTCCATTGCATGATCCTTCGTCAGGTCTTTCAATTTCGTTATGCATGACACCTTCTTCGGTCAACCAAAGAGCTGTTAGCAAACAGTATTCACAGACTTTTCTCTCCGCCGGAAATAAAAAAACCGCCTGCAGTTATTAAAACTGCAGGCGGTTTTTTTAGTGCTCTACCCTGCCTTTCCCGACGGCTCACCATCCCCACAACAGGCTGCGGGTGACCCAGCCGGCCAGGCCGTTCTCGTGTTTGACCTTGACCCAGCCGTTCTTCTGCTTGAGCGTTTTGAATACGACGCCGTAATTGGCCTTGCCGACTATCCGATAACCCTCCCCCGGGCCGCTGCGGACATTGATCCGCTGTTTTTTGACGATCATATGCGGGTCCCGATGCACCAGACTTTTCTCGATCCAGCCGCCGTCCCCTTCAAAATCCTCAACCTTATACCAGTCCCCTTTGGAACCGACGATCTTCAGGGGAAACCCGTCACCAAGTTCCCAGAGCACCGAAAAACTGGTCCCGGGTCCGGACCTCATGTTCACCTTCGGGCCATTGATACTGACCATTGTCTCAGCCTTGGCAGACACAGTCAGGGCCAGAACAAGAAATACTGTCAGGATCACTTTCTTCATAACAAACAAACTCCGTAAAATAAATTAATCGGTCTTGGCACTATCGGAAACCATGACAGGTGAATGCGGAATCCTTCCGGTTCTAACAGGGATACCTCCCACTTCGAGGTATATCGCATCAAACTTGCATGCTTTGGTCATGCATCTCATGCAGGTAATACACTCACTGTCATCGGGCGATTCGTCAAAATTCACCCCCATCGGGCAGACACTGTGACATGCCGCACATCTGGTGCAGTTTGCTTCCAGGTGCCGAAGTCTTACCAGTCTGAATTTACTGAACAGCGCGTAAAACGCCCCAAGGGGACAGGTGGTCCGGCAGAAGGGCCGGCTGGTAAGCACGCTCCAGACAATAAACGCAACCATGATAACAAATTTATTCAAAAAGAGGTACCCCAAGCTGGCACGAAGTCCCGGCTGGAGAATAATCATGGGGATGCCTGCCTCAAGGGTCCCGGCAGGACAGACATACTTGCAGAACCAGGGAGATCCCGCCCCGAACTCATCAACAAGCAACAGGGGAAAGAGGATGACAAAAAAAAGGAGAAAAGCGTATTTGCCGTATTTTAAAACAGTTGGAATCCCGAATTTTCTTGAAGGTATCTTATGGAGAAGTTCCTGGATAAAACCAAACGGACAGACCCACCCGCAGATCATCCTGCCGAACATGGCGCCCAGAATCCCGGCCGAACCGACAACATAAGCGCCGAAATACATCTGGCCCGTTTCCAGCGACAACCTGATATTCGCCAGAAGCTGCTGCAAAGAGCCAAGAATACAGTAGGTTGTGGCGGCAGGACAGGAATAGCAATTCAGCCCGGGAGCGCAGATTACTTTCAGCGGCCCCTGGTAGATGGTTCTGGTGAAAGGAAAAGCCCAGTTGCCGTTCACCAGAAAACCGAAGATGACCTGGACCCATTTCCGTACAGTCTCCATGGTCACCCTATCCCGATGCAGCTCAGGCAGATCTGGACCGCCTGTTCAAGAACCCGGGATGGTTCACCGCAGGCAATCCCGATCATCCAGACGGCTATAAATACCAGGACAGCAATAACCGGCCTTTTCCTGACCCTTGGTTTTTCAGTTTTACCGCTCGTTGCCATTGTCCGGTCACATTATCCATCGGCTATATTCAGCCGTTCTCTGATTGAGGCGACTTTCCCGCCCAGAACAACCTCTTTGTCCCGACGATCATCAATAACGATCTGGGTCACAACCCTGCGCACCCCTTTCTGAAATGGGACCTCGTGTATTCTGGCCGCCAGCTCCAGGAGCTCCCCGGCGTTTCCTTCGACCACGGTCCCCATATCGGTCAATTCCCACTTGAAATCCTCTTTCTCCAGCGCCTTGTGAACACCTGCAACAAACTCGCCGACACTGGTCGAGGCAGAGCCAAGGGGGACTATATTAATCTGCATCAAAGCCATTCCAGCCCCTCCCTAATGATAGTCTTCGTCTTCGGCGGGACGATGCCCGACCTGCTCCAGAATATCCTGATCAAAATCATCTCCATACTCATCATCACCGAGCAGATCATCATAGTCATCATCTTCGCTCAACAGACCGGAGGACAAGGCCCCGTCGTCAATCATGCCGTAATAGAGGCTCTCGTCATCGACACTGGCCAGGATCTCCTCGTAGCCTTCACCCAGTTCACCGGGATTTTTGTAATTGAAATACACGATGTTCTGCAGATGGCAGAAACTGTCCTGATCGACTCCGAAGAACTGCAGAGCGACGCTATTCTCGTCGACCCGGACCACCTCGCCGGACATCTCGAGAACCAGAGTACTGGTCCGGCCGCTCAAGTGAAATTCCACATCACACTTCTCGCCCTGCCCCACCCCGGTCACATCATCTACCAGCACTCCGCTGACACTGATGTTTCTGGTTGCGCAGTTGTCATACAACCTGTTTTCTGAAAACCGCAGCCTGGCCGTTGCCTTGAAAGTAACCCGGACATCACGGCGCCTGTTCTCTGCTCTGTTGATCATAAAGCCACCCACTAATGATGGTTATTTCTGATGCCATTATTTTTTTCAGAACCGCTCCCCAACTGTTACCGGGAGAGGGGAATCATTTCCCTGCCAGCTGACGCTGAAACTCTTCCTCCAGCACATCCGGATCACCGGAATTGTAATACAGGATATTTTTGAGATGATAAAAACTGTCCAGATCAATCTCGGAGAACTTGAGCCCCACTCCATTTTTTTCAAGTCTGGCCACCTTCCCTTTCATCCGCAAAACAATGTCGCTGGTTGCCCCGCTGAGGCGAAGCGAAACGTCACATTCATCACCAGCCGCCAGACCACTTACCCCGGCAACGAACACCCCGTGGAGGCAGAGGTCACTCGTTTCACAATCGGCGAACGATCGACCGGGAAAATGAAGATCGATAGTTCCTTTGAATTTGACCCTGGTATTCTCCCTTCGGTTTGTCATATCATCCTCCCTTGCGATACGTGGGAAAGAAAGGGGCTTGCCTTCAGAAAACTCACACTACAACCGTCAGAAACCCCTCACGTTTCAGCAATGATATCACATCAATCAGCAGAATATCATCAACATTGCTTCGTTCTATCAGACCGCTCACATCACCATTCCGGGATGGCGTGAAACTGCCGAGCAATATGGGCTGTTCATGGACCTGCGAACAGAGTATGACGCCGTGCCAGTTGCCGGAAGAGAGCACAACCAGGAATCGTGCGCCGCTGTCTGGGAGCTGAGAGAGTCCGATCCCCTTCGGAACCATCACCGGGAGGGTCATTTTCCTGAGCAATCTGTTATTGTATTCGGCAAGGGGGCCGTTAAACAATGTGGCAAGGTTCGTCCAGAAACCACCAAAGTCTTTCAGGCAGACACCGGCCCGCTGCTGACACCTGGTCGCCTCTCGTTCTGATATGTCCTTGACTGCGGCAACATTCGCCTCAGAAACGCCCATCTCCCGATCACCGATCGTGAAAATCCGGATTTCCTGGCCCGTCTGAAAACCGATGGTATTTATCTCACGTTCTTTAATATCAGGCACAATCACCGCCCCCTTGACGCTTGAGCTTCAAGAAAAAGGTACATCGTAAAATCTACCATCTTTTTTAAAAGTTATCTGATTTTCTTTCTACCGGCAACCATCGCCTTGAGCTTTTTGAAATTATCATACGTCCGGTGAAAAAGCTCCGCCTCCCTGGCGCCGCCGCCCGCTCCTTCGTCCTCATAAAGGGTGACGATATTCGCCAGCGCGGCTTTCAGAAAATCCATGACCTCAGGGCGAACCTCCCTGCCATGCAGGACAATATGATCCAAAGCCCCCCTTGCCATTCCCATGATATGGATCGCCCCCTTTCGCCCTTTCATAAAAGGGTGCAGCACCTTCAAGGCCTCACCGACCCCGGTAGCCCTTCTGCTGCTTAAAGACCAGTCCTGGGCCATGATCTCGATTTTAAGAAGCTGGACCGCCTCTTCCGCTGCCAGTTCGTTGCCCTTTTCATCCGATCCTGCCAATACCACCCTCCTTCATCTTCCGTAAAATCGCCCCCCTGGCGCAACACCTTTCCCGGACAGAAAAGTTTAACTTTATCTGATCGGCAAAATAAAATATACTCTCAAAACCTTGTAAATATTAAAATAAACCGGATCATGATCGACATTCTATTCTACATTTTCGCTGTTCTCTTCGGGGCTGTGGTCGGCAGTTTCCTGAATGTGGTTATCGTAAGGCTTCCCGAGGAAGGAAACTCCATTATTTTTCCCCCTTCCCATTGCCCGGCTTGCAAAAAGGACATTCGCTGGTTCGACAACATCCCGGTGGTGAGCTACCTGGTGTTGCAAGGACGCTGCCGTTCCTGCAAAACATCCATCTCAATCCAGTACCCCCTGGTTGAAATCGCGATGGGGCTCCTGGCCGCAGCCCTTTTTTACCGATTTTCCCTCTCCCCCGCCTTTGCCGGCTATTTCCTCTTCTGCGCGGCCCTGCTGGTGATCATCTTCATCGATTTTCACCACCAGATCATCCCTGATGTGATCAGCCTGCCGGGCATTCTGGCAGGCTTCGCTTTTTCCTTTGCAAACCCGGAAGTCAGCTGGCAAAGTTCAGGGCTGGGAGTTCTTTTCGGCGGCGGCAGCCTGTACCTGATTGCCGCCACCTACTACCTGCTGACCAGGCGGGAGGGGATGGGTGGCGGCGACATCAAACTGCTGGCGATGATCGGCGCCTTCCTTGGCTGGCAGTCCCTGCCGTTTGTGGTCTTCGGCAGTTCTCTTTTAGGGTCGGTTGTCGGTATCTTTGCAATGATCCGGCAGAAGAAGGGCGGGCGGACCGTTATCCCCTACGGGCCTTTTCTGTCGATTGCGGCTATTCTCTATCTTTTCTACAATCGGGAAATCCAGAACCTGTTCAACACTCTATTCATGCCACCACCATACTGAGGTCGGCAATGATCGATCATGACCAGCTGCTTGACCATCTCAGTATCGGCGCCACAGTAATCGACAGAGACCTCCGGGTGGTGTTGTGGAACCGCTGGATGAGGGAGCACAGCACCTTCAGCCCGGCTGAAGTAAAAGGGCGAAAGCTCCAGGAGATCTTTCCGGAACTGCAGAAAAAGGGGCTGATCAAAAAAGCCCGGGAAGTCTTTAAAAAAGGCAAACCCGTGTTCTTCTCCAACAAGGTCCACCAGCACATGTTTCCATTTCACTCCGCAAGATCATATCTGGAAGAGGAACTCACCCCGATGGAACAGACCGTAATCATCTCCCCCCTCAAGGATGGTGACGGCGACACCGAACATGTGCTTCTCTCCATATTCGACGTCAGTGACTGGATCACCAACCAGAACGAACTGCTCAGATCAAAGGCGGAACTCGAACTGCTCAGTCAGACCGATGATCTCACCCAGATCGCAAACCGGCGCAATATTCTTGACCGTTTGTCTGAAGAGCTCGTGGTTCACAAAAGAAAGAAACGGCCCATGTCGGTGGCCCTGATCGACATTGATCATTTCAAAGAGATCAATGACACCTACGGGCACCAGTGCGGGGACATGATTCTCCATGATCTGGCCCAGTTTATCACCGGCCTGCTCAGAGACTATGACACTCTGGGGCGCTATGGCGGCGAGGAATTTCTGCTGATCCTGCCGGAGACCAATGGCGAGCAGGCCTTCAGGATCTGCGACCGGATCCGCCAGGCGGCCCAGGACAAGACCCACGTCTACAACGGGCAACAGTTTCAGGCCATGCTCAGTATCGGGGTCGCCACCATGAAGGAGGGGGAAACCCCCTCACCGGAGAAATTATTCAAAGAAGCGGACCGCTGCCTGTACATTGCCAAAAAAACCGGTCGCAACCGCACCGAAGTGAAGGATCAGTGAGGAGCAGAACGCCCCGTCCACCAATGATCCCAGAGCATGGCCCCAATATTTGCCAGGGGCGATCATCCCTGATCAGAGAACAAATCTCTCAGTGATTTCACCGCCGGAATCGATCCTGCAGGCAGCCATATAGGGGTCGTGATAAAAAAGAAACCAGCTGTTCTTCTCCGCCTCTCCAGCAATCAGCACTTCCTTTTGCGCTATGGATTCAAGGGGAAAATTATCGTAGGGGGTGACCCAGAGCGGATGAAAGTGGGCCTGATTGGGCAGAAGATCACCCAGGTGGACCGCCGACTCACCCGCTGACGAGAGCCTGATGATCTGATGCCCCCTGGTGTGGCCGCCGGTCCGGACCATTTCAACTCCCGTCACCGGTTCAGCACGGTCACCGACCAGGTTCAGCTGCGGGCTCTCCTTCAGCAGATCAAGATTGACCGGCCAGTAGGAGTTCTCGGCCCTCCTGCCGGGAGCGAGCACATCCTCCCATTCCGCCCTCTGGACATGATGCACGGCTTCCGGGAAGGTGAGCTCCGGAGCGCCGGACCTGCCATACATGACCACCCCGCCGGCATGATCGAAATCGCAATGGGTCAGGATCACGTGACTGATCTCATTTCTGTTGAGACCGAGTTCCGCCAGGCCCTCTTCCACCTGCCACTCCCGGGTCACCCGGAATATTGCCTTCTGCTTCCCGGTCAGCTTGTTGCCGAGACCGGAGTCGATAACGATGTTGGCTTCAGGGGTTCTAACCAGAATCGGGTCATTGGCCAGCCGCACATGACCGTCATCCCCTGACGGGAATTTTCTCTGCCAGAGAACCCGGGGAACCACGCCGAACATGCATCCTCCGTCAAGCTCGAACTCCCCGCCACGCAGCCAGAATATTTCAAATTGTCCGATTTTCAAGCTTTTCGGCACAGCACCATATCCTCAAATTTAAAGAACAATATCGAATACTTGTAAATGGAAAACCGGTCACATGAGCCCGGACTTCCTCAGATAGACCTGCAGGATCGAGATGGCCGCAGGGGTGATCCCCGATATCCGTGACGCCTGGCCGAGATTGATCGGCTGGACCCGGGTCAGTTTTTCCACCACCTCGTTTGAAAGGCCGGACAGACTCGCATAATCGAGATCAGCAGGCAGGGCAATGGATTCAAATTTGCGGAACCGCTCTACCTGTTCCTGCTGTCTTTTGATGTACCCCTCATATTTGATATGGAGCTGGATATCGTCTTTGAACTGAAGATCGACCTCCATTTCCTTTCCGTACACTTGAGCAACCCTGTCGATGTCCATTTCCGGCCGCCGGAGGAGATCGGCCAGAGAAACCTGCTGCTTGAGCGGCGCACTGCCAAGAGCTTCAAGCCTCAGATTCACCTCCTTGACCGGTTTGATCGTTGCCGATTCAAACCAGCTGACGCCCGAAGCGATCCCTTTCTTTTTCACGGTAAAACGCGCGTGAGCGGTTTCGCCGACCAGACCGATCTCCCGACCGATCCCGGTCAGACGGAGGTCTGCGTTGTCCTCCCGGAGCAGCAGACGATATTCCGCCCTGGAGGTGAAAAGCCGGTACGGCTCTTTCGTTCCACAGGTCACCAGATCATCAATCAGGACCCCGATATAGGCCTGGGAGCGATCAAGGATAACCGGCGCCTCACTTCTCACGCTGCGGGCGGCATTGATCCCGGCCATCAGCCCCTGGGCCGCCGCCTCCTCATACCCGGAAGTGCCGTTGATCTGACCGGCCAGAAAGAGGCCGCCGATCTTCTTGGTTTCGAGAGACGGAGCCAGTTCCAGAGGATCGACATAATCATATTCGATGGCATAGCCGGGGCGGATAATCCGCACATTCTCAAGCCCCTTGATACTTTTCAGCATCGCCTCCTGCACATCGATCGGCAGACTCGTCGGCACCCCGTTCGGGTAGACCTCGACGGTATCAATCCCTTCCGGTTCAAGAAAGATCTGGTGCCGTGTCTTCTCAGGGAAGCGGAACACCTTGTCTTCGATTGAGGGGCAGTATCGCGCCCCGATCCCTTCGATGATCCCGGTAAACATCGGCGACCGGTCACACCCGGCCCGGATGATCTCGTGGGTCTTCTCATTCGTATACGTGATATGACAGGGGTACTGGGGAAGAGTGGTCGTACTGCTCCCATACGAAAAGAGCGCGGGCGGATCATCGCTCTCCTGGGGCTCAAGTTCGGAATAGTCGATGGAGTTGCCATCCAGGCGAGGGGTGGTCCCGGTCTTCATCCGGCCCATGGCAAACCCGAGTCTGCGGAGGTCCTCGGCAAGACTGACCGAGGGCGAGTCGCCCATCCGTCCTGCCGGAAACGACTTCAGGCCTATATGGATCAGGCCGTTCAGAAAGGTGCCGGTGGCGACAACCACCGCCCCGGCCCGGAGCTCTTCGTCGAGGGAGGTGATAATTCCGGCCACCCTGCCCTCTTCGAGGATGAATCGGTCGGCCACCCCCTGCCTGATCTCGAGATTGTCCTGCCCTTCCAGGACTTCCTTCATCCGCAGCCGGTAACGCAACCGGTCCGCCTGGGCCCTCGACGACCAGACGGCAGGTCCCTTGCTGGTATTCAGCCGCCGGAACTGGATGCCGGTGGCATCGATATTCTTTGCCATCTCACCGCCCAGGGCGTCTATCTCTTTCACCAGATGGCCTTTGGCAAGCCCTCCGATCGCAGGGTTGCAGGACATGGCGCCGATGGTGTCGACGTTGATCACCACCACCGCAGTCCGGCAGCCAAGTCTGGCGGCGGCAAGGGCCGCTTCACACCCGGCATGCCCGGCGCCTACCACAATCACGTCATACATTGAAATGCCAGCCACCGTTTCTGCCCTCACTTTCCTTCAGCTTCCAGCGCCAAACCGGCTTGCCGGCCATTCTCCAGTAATCAGGGGGCCGTGGAAACAGCTCCTTCCTGTCGGGATTTGAAGCTCCTCGCGGCAGACAAGCGTAAGTCTTTGAGCTGCGAGGAAAGCGTTCGCTGTGCCTGTCAAACATCATAAACCTCTGACTGCCGCACCACACGCCATCTTCGAGACTGCGAGGGGAACCTTTTTTCTGGAAGAATAGCCATCGACTACCCGCATTCTAAAATGCAAACAATTCCCTCAAGTCCTTGAAATATTGCGATGCACAGATCACGATAACTCTTTCCCCCTCCTGGATATGGGTGTCTCCTACTGCCGCCGACCACTTATCCTCACGGAATACACTGCCAATGATAATTTTTCCGGCAATCACCGGTTGAAGCTGCGACAAAGGCTTGCGGGTAATGAGGGAGCCGGGAGGTGCAACCAGGTCGATCACCTCTGCGTCAAAACCGTGCAGATGTGAGACTGAAAGCAGTTCACTCCGTCTGATATAGGTGAGGATTTCGTTACCGGCAAGGATTTTTTTGTTCAGGGCGATATCAGAGCCGCTGGTCGTGGCAAGGACCTGATAATCCTCTTTGTTGACCAGGGATATTGTTTTTCGATCGGTTTTCAACTGTTTATTCTCATCCTGTTCGCTCATCAGGTGCTTGGCCATCAGGCAGCTCATGATGTTGGTCTCATTCTCGCCGGTGGCAGCGATAAAGGTATCCATATTCAGCAAGCCGGCCGCCAGCAGCACTTCTTTGTCGGAGCCGTCACCAAGCAGAACCTCTGTCTCCGGCAACTCAGCGGACAGCTTTTCGGCCAGCTCTTCATCTCTTTCGATCAGCCTGACCTGCATCGTTTTACCCAGCTGTTCAGCAACCAGGCTGCCCACCATACCGCCGCCCAGGATCATCACCCGGTAGCGACGCTGTTGCTTGACACCGGTTAATTCCATCAACATCTTCAGGTCTTCGCGACCCGCCATGAAAAGTACCTGGTCCTGGGGCAGAATATTATCCCGGCCACCAGGGATGATGGTCTTGATCCCGCGGCCGATGGCCACAACCCGGAATGGGAATTCATTATATGTCTGGGCGATTTCAATCAGACTCTTATTGGCCATTGGAGATTCGGCACTGATCCGGGTGGCCATCACCTGCACCTGGCCCATGGCAACGTCGATGACCTCATTGCCGGCCGTTCGCTTGATCAAGCGAACGATTTCCTGGACGACCAGTTCCTCAGGGTTGATGAACAGGTCGATCTTCAGATCCTCACCGCTCAACAGGGAGTCTTCCTTGCCGAACTCCTGGTGACGTATCCGGCAGATCTTCTGCGGGATGCCGAACTTGTCAGCGATCTGCGCTCCCATCATATTGAGCGCATCTTTGTTGGTCACCGCAATCATGTAATCCATTTTCTCGGCATTGGCCTCTCGCCAGTGTTCGATGGAGAGTGCCGAACCGGTTATGAATCGCGCATCCAGATTGGCGTCCGCATAACTGACGAGTTTGCTGTCCGGTTCTATGGCAGTAACCGAGTAGCCCTCATGCTGCAACCGCTTGGCAAGATAAAAGCCCATGCCGCCCAGGCCAAGGATAAGAATATTTTCCTGTTGTGATGTTGCTTTTTTTCCAAACATGGCGAAGTATCTTCCGTTTAAAATCGTTAAATCGGGTCTATTTCTTCCAGAATGAGGGATAGAAAACAACCAGAGCCGAGAACATCTCCAGACGCCCGACCAGCATATTCCAGGCCAGAAACCATTTTCCTGTATCCGAGATAAAGGCGTAGTTCTCTGACGGCCCTACGTCTCCGAAGCCGGGACCGATGTTCATCAGGGAAGCAATCACCGAACTCATGGCAGTGACATAATCCATGGAGTCTACCAGAACCATGAAACAGCCGCCAAGCAGCACCATGAATATATTGACGATAAAATAACAGATTGCCAGATCAATGATTGACCGCTCCACCGGTCGTTCATTAAGCCGGATCGAGACTACCGCCATGGGTTGAAAAAACAACTTGCGAATCGAGGCATACATGTACTTGCAGATGATCACATAATGGACCACCTTAATCCCGCTGGTGGTCGACCCGGCACAGGCACCGATAAAGCATACCGCGTAGAGAAACATCTGGGAGGCCTGGGGCCATAGTTCATAGTCGGCGGTGCCAAAGCCCGTGGTGGTCAATAAAGACATCACCTGAAACGTCCCGTAGCGCAGCGAATCCATAGCACCATAGGTATTGTTCTGCCATAAAATGAACGAGACCATCCCGCAGAAAAACAGGATAAAACCTAGATACCAGCGAAACTCGGTATTTATCCTGATCGCATGCCAGTCGCCTTGCATCATCTGGTAGAAGAGGATAAAGGCCATGCCGCCGAGAAACATGAACAGGGTAATAATCCAGTCGAAATAGGCGCTGTTATAATGGCCGATGCTTAAGTTTTTGGGCGAGTAGCCCGATGTGGAGACCGTACCGAAAGCGGTACACATGGCATCGAACATCGGCATGTCGCCCAGCCAAAGCAGGATGATCTCCAGGATATTAAGCCCCAGATAGATCAGCCAGAGCATGATCATGGTGTCTTTGTTCCGGGCCTTGAATTTTTCCTTGGTGATCACCTGTCCCGGACTCGACTCGGCCCGAAACAGACGCATACCGCCCATTCCTTTGGGCAGGAAAATGACCGTAAGGGTCAGAAAGCCCATACCACCCAGCAGGTGGGTCTCGCTCCGCCAGAACAAAAGGCCGTGCGGAAGCGATTCAATATCGGTAAGGATGGTGGCGCCGGTAGTGGTATAACCGGACATCATTTCAAAGAAGGCGTCGGTAAAAGAAGGGATTGCCCCGTGGATCATGAAGGGCAGTCCGGATAAGGCAGAAACCAGAAACCAGCCGAAGACAGCGATAAAAATACCGTCTTTTATATTCAGCTCTTCATCGCTTCGGCAATACTTCCAGCTGGGCAAGCCGAGACCAACGGTGATCAACGCCGAGCAGATAATAGGCAACAGATCCGCTTCATTGTAATAAACGGAGCAGATCGCCGGCAAAAACATGGAACTGCCGGTAACTATTAATAGAAGCCCCAGGACATGTGCGATTGAAATAAAATGCATAGGAATTTGGAGTGACGGTATGCGCAGCCGGATCAGGGTTCGTTCAGTAAACCTGACAGTGGGTGCTGCCAGCTGTAACTACTTTGCTGGAATTAATTTTTTCTCCCGTTGAGTGACTCACCTCATACTCTTGCGAAAAAAACACGAAACTGAAGAGTGTTTTTTAGCACGATTTACGTAATGGTATTCAACGCCCCTTACATCCCTCAGGCATGCATAGACTCCGAGGGGGTTCTGATTAGTGTGCTGTTCAATAAATATTGCCGGCAAAGATCTTATAGCCTATTTAAATCGCTCTTAAAGTGATGGAAAGTCAAATTGCCCGCATCACCAACAGCCATCTTTTGCAATAAAATCAGCATATTACCATCAACACCCCACCTCCGTTCTTTCAGCCCGTTAAACTTCAGGCTGCACCTTTTCCCAACTGATTACTGCCCATTTCGGGGTATGTGCTCTTTTGAGCTGCCAGCTTCCATCTTCAAGACGGGTCAATCTGCTTTCGATAAATGCATCAAAGGCGGCCTGCTCTTCGGGATTGATCTCTTCCAGCATCCAGAGGCATGAATCAACAGCCTCTTCTCGGCTGAGATAGGTTTTCGAAAATTCGGCATCCATAAAATCGATTCCCGCATAAATCCCGAGCCGGTGCAGAATATTGACCGTGTAAATATAATCCGGGCCGGGAGAAAAAGCACGACCAACCGCCCGGAACACATCCGGGTCAAAAGGCCCGGAACCCACCCGATCGGTGATCACGACCCTGCGCAAGGCCCAGCGGTCGATCTTTTTCAGAGCCCCTTCCAGATCATCCACCGACATCGATCTTGAAGCAACGGCAATATCATGGGGCGGAATGCCGAGTGCCTGCCAGTCATCCTCCCAGGCGGCGTGATGAACAACGATATTATCAATTCCCTGTGCAGCAGCTTCCCTCTGCAGCTCCTCCAGCATCTTCTCGGAAAAATCGAGGGCCGTGACCCGTTTCGCCCGTCTCGCCAGCGGCAGAGCGAGGGTGCCCGGCCCAGCCCCTATGTCGAGGACCGTTTCTTCAGGGCCGGGGTCAATATAATCGACGAGCCTTTCACTGTACGAACTGCCACGATTCCGGCGGGCAAAAGAGGCGGCCTTTTTGTCCCAATCCGCTCGCCCTTTTCCTTTATTGCTACGACTGTTGCGGCACTCCCGCCACAGAGTGTTCCAGTCGATTGAGTCAATCCCGATCACCCCCGGTTCATCCCTTGTAGAGCGGCTGCAGCCGGTTCAGGACAATCGTCACTTCCTTGTCGTCGGAGGTCATCTTCCTCGCCATGGCGCCGATCGCAAAATGCTCGGAGGCCAACTCAAGAAATGGTTTCAGGCTTTTCCGACGGCTGTCATGGGCCAGATAGATCGTCCCGCCATCTTCAAGATTATTGCGCATGATTTGCAGCAGCGGCGCAAAAAAATCCTCCCGGAACAAAATCTCCGCTCCGATAATGGTCTTAAATTTCGTTTTCATCTTCGGCTTCAACCAGTCCAGTTTGACATAGGAAACCCCGGTCAAACCATTTGCCGCACCGCTGACCCTCTGAAAATCGAGGATCTGGGGCTCATAATCACTCAAAGTCACTTTGTGACCAGCCATGGCTGCCGCCAGACCTGGCGCGCCGAGTCCGGCGCCAAGCTCAAGCAGGGTGCTCCCCTGCTCAACCGGCATCGCGGCCATAGTGTCGGCCAGGACCATCGCCGATTCCCACAGTTTTACCCAGAAGGGGAAATTCGATACATCGGCAAAGGGATCTTTGCCGGCCAGCAATGGTTCGATGTCCGAAACCTGCAGGATTTTGAGCTCCCGGTCACGAAAACGCAAGGTATCGAACTCGGTCTTATATTTCCTCCTCAGGCGCCGCAGAATTTCCGCCGCCTTGTCTGGGAGTTTTGTCGTATCCATACTATGTTCTCCTCTGGAATTGATTGAAGCGCCCCGCAGCCGAAATACCGCTTTCGTGCTGCAGAAAATTCGCCCCACGTTGCATGTTCAGATCATCCGGATGCCGGGTTCAGGAAAATACCCCATATTTTTTTGTTTCGGGAAAATGGTTTTTTCGGGAGCTCAGAAGACTGTCTACCCTAGAAATACAGCCAGATAAACAATCCCGGCAAGAACCAGCCGATAATAGGCGAAGAGATCAAAACTTCTGGTTCTGATGAATTTAAGCAGCCAGGCGATACAGAGATACCCGGAAACAGCCGAAGCCAGAAACCCGGCGAGATAGAAGGCAAACTGTCCCGACTCGCCGCCCTTGCTGATGATCTCAGGTATCTTGTACACCCCGGCGCCGAAAATGATCGGGGCAGACAACAGAAAGGAGAACCTTGCCGCCGTCTCACGACTGAAACCAATGAACAGTCCGGCGGTCATGGTTATGCCGCTTCTGGAAACACCGGGAACAATGGCCAGGGCCTGAAAAAGACCAACGATCAGCGCATCGGAAAGTCGAAGACTCTGCATATCCTTCACCCTGGAGCCGGCTCTCTCCGCCCAGAGCAGAAACAGGCCGACCCCGCCCAGCGCCGTTGCCACATAGAGCGGTTGGCGGAGACCTTCTTCAGCCATATGCCCGAGAAAAAGCCCGGCCAGAACCCCGGGAACCGTCCCGATACAGATGTACAGAGCGAGCCTGCGATACAATGGACCATCGTCTGTTCCACCTCGATGCAAAAGGGCTCCGGCCATCAACAGGAAATCCTTGCGGAAATATATCAGGATCGCAAGCAATGTCCCGAGGTGGAGGGCGACATCAAAGGAAAGCCCTGCCTCTTCGAGACCGAGAAAATGCTCGGCCAGCGCCAGATGTCCGGAACTTGAAATCGGCAGAAACTCCGTTGCCCCCTGCAGGATTCCAAGAAGTATCGCATAAAATAGGTTCATGGGCTGGCACTATACGTAAGAGAGGGTATAAAGTAAACAAAAACCTGTAGTTACGCTCTGTTAAGCGATGGCGGGTTCCCGGAACAAATTTCAGTTCTGATAATGACTTTACAACGTTTACCGGGTAGTTTGAATCAATTGGTCAGAAATGCATAGAACTTCAGTTTATTGGCAGGATCACCCCAAGGTCTCACATGGAAAATATCAATATTATCAACGCATTACTTGTATTTGTGGTTTTTTTTGGTCTGCTCGGGACCCTCTTCCCCGCCCTGCCCGGCACGGCCATCATTCTGGCCGCGGCCGTGCTCCATGGTCTCGCGAGCAATTTTGCCCCGCTGGACTGGAAATTCCTGTTTATCCTCACCTTGGTCTTCCTGATCGGTTACGGCGGCCAGTATGCCATCACCGCCGCCGGCAGCAAAAAAATGGGAGCCTCCCGCTACGGGATCATCGGGGCGTGCCTTGGCATGTTCGCGGGCCTCGTCCTGCCCATTCCGGGTGGCATCTTTGCCGGCACCTTTATCGGAGCGATCGCCTTTGAAATCATCTTTGACTACAAGGAACTCCAGGAAGCATTGAAAGCCGGGGTCGGCGCCCTGATCGGCACCCTGCTCTCTCTGTTCTTTGAATTTATGGTCGGCCTGCTGATGGCGGTGCTGATCTTTTACCGCCTCTACAGATAAAGCTGAGTCGAGTAGCTCGCCTGCTCGTACGAAACTTATACCTCAAGGGGGTACTGAAGTGAGTACCCGAAGGGTGAAAGGGTGCTGCAGGACAAAAAAAAGCTGCCTGGCATTACGCCAGGCAGCTGACAAATCCACAATTGAAACTCCCCGCAGCAAGCTGCGGGGAATGCGTTTCGCTATGCATGTTCAAGCGTTGCTTCTTAGCAACCCTCAACAGCCTTTTTCACGGCAGATTTCACTTTGACCTTCATGCCTTCTTTCAGGCCTTTCGTATCCTTGCACTCAAGGGTAACGGTATTGCCGTCGATAGCTTTTACTTCACAGGTAGCGCTTTTGGCGGCAAGGCTGACGCCTGCCACACCAACGGTAAATGCCATAGCCAGAACCAGAGTCATAATCTTTTTACTCATTTTCTCTCTCCTTTATGAAAATTAAAAGAATGAAACACCAAGTTCAGAGTGAAAAAAGTTAAATCAGATTAGAAAACCTGTCAAGAAAAACTGTACTGATTGCCGGTTGGAAATCAATCCAGCAGCCGCTCAATATCCTTGGCAAGTATGTTTTCAGAGACATACCCGTCATACCGTTTCACCAGATTCCCCTCCCGGTCCACCAGAAAAGAAACGGGAATTCCGACCACCCCGCCAAAACTTTTGGCGATCTTTGCATCACCAATCACTATCGGGTAATTGATCTGCAGCTTGTCGACAAATTTCTGCACCAGTCTTTTCCCGCCCTGATCAAGAGAGATGCCAATCACCGAAAATTCCTTTCTCTGGTATTTTTTATGAAGTTCCATCAGGAACGGGATCTCTTTCCGGCAGGGCGGACACCAGGTGGCCCAGAAATTAATCAGCAGGATCTTGCCGCGCAGGGCGGTTGAATCAACAACCTGATCTCCGGCTACGGTTTTCAGGGAAAACTCCGGCATCTTCTTGGCCGCGTCAGCGTTCCCCACATGGCAAAGCAGACCGGCACAGAGAAGAAAGCCGGCAAAGATGATTGAGACGGACCTGGATATCTTCAATGGCGCATACCTTTGTGAATATTTTTCTCGGGAGCACGTCTTAAAAAAATGTGCCTTTTTTTTCCTGAACCGCAGCTAAAGATACAGGTTTTGCGGAAAGGAACAAAGGATTTTCTCTGCCTCACCGCACTCCTCAGCACATCTTCCCGGTCATTCCGCCGATTGAAAACCAGATCCATGTCCGGGCGTAAATTACGCGACCACCTCTCCCCGCACGCTGATCACCGTTTCGCTGACCGGGATATCCCGACCGGACCGTTTGAGGGCCTCGGCAATGATCCCCCGCATCTGCGAACAGCAGGGAACTTCCATGATCAGCATCTTGATCGATTTGATCCCTGCGGTCTCAAAAACCTCCTGGAACTTGTTGACGTAGCCTTCAACATCATCGAACTTGGGGCAGCCCATCATGATCGCCCGGCCCTCGAGAAAATCCTTGTGAAAATCCGGGTAGGCCACCGGCGTACAATCGGCCGCAACCAGGAGATCGGCATTCTTCAGAAAAGGCGCCGAAGGAGGAACGAGCCTGATCTGGACCGGCCAATGGCCCAGCGCCGAAGCGCCCCCTCCGGTGGAAACCGGCGCATTGGCAGCCTTGCAGGGGGAAGATTGCCGGAAACTCTGCAACCCGGCGGAAGGACACCCTCCCATCGGCGGCGGTGCAGCCTTGACCGGCTGCTCCTTTTTCTTCTGCCGGCGCAGAAGTTCCTCGACCGCTTCTTCGTCGAAATCATCGGCCTCTCTTTCGATAATTCGTAATGCCCCCTGCGGACAATTCCCCAGGCAGGCGCCAAGACCGTCGCAATACTTCTCGCCGAGCATTTTCGCCTTGCCGTCTACAATCACCAGCGCTGCTTCCGCGCATGAAGGAACACATTCCCCGCAGCCATTGCAGAGCTCTTCATCAATCTCGATTATCTTCCGCAAAACTTTCATCGACCACCTCCGGTCCGACATTTTTCTGTCTGTGAAATGTTCGGGAAATCCCCGTAAATTCCGCTTAGATGCTCATTTGCCCAGAACCGCCCGTGCCACTTCCGCCCCTTCAGCGGTAAGGAAAGAACCTCTCAATATCTTTTCCAGATGCGCAGGATCGGCCGGCGACTCCTTGCCCTTCTCTTCCAGATTGACGATCAGATCGGCATCGTAGAGGACCTTGAAGTTCAGGGTCTCCTCATCCCGGGGGGTGTGGTGGTGCCCCACGATATCGCAGATCTCTTCAATAAGCCCCTCGTTGGCGCCAAGCCCCTCTAGGATCTGCCGGGCCACCGGCGGGCCTTCCTGATGCTGGTATTTTGCCGAGGAACTATTGTATTTCAGCTCCGCTTCCTTGATCCCGATATCATGCAGATACCCGGCAATCCCGGCAACCGCCGGATTGTAGGAAGCGCAGGCTCCCTCCCCGCCGCAGTTCTCCATGACTTTTGCGCCGATCCGCTCCACATAGCGGGCCACTTTGCCGGCGTGGCCGATCCGCCTGAAGTCCCCGTCGAAATACTTCTTCATCTCGATCGCGACCCGTTCTTTCAGGAGATCCTGTTTGCCTGCCAGTAACTCGGGGGGCAGCTCACCCAGGCATTGTTCGGCGTAGGGGCAATAGGAGGCGCAGCCGAAGTCCGTCTGCGGATTCAGCATCTTGTGCCCGCAGTTGCCGCATTTACGCGTACTGTCGTCCTTGAAAAATTCGATGGTCGCCCCGCACTTGGTACAGGCCGCCTCAAATACCGCCGCCCCGTCCCAATACCGGCTGTCCTGCCCTGGACATTTCATTGTTCAGCCTCCTCTTCCTGTTTCACCAAAGCGCCTGGAGCATTTCCCAATCATAAGGATTTGCTCCAGGCACTGCAAGTATTTGCCTCAGGCCGCCTGGTTTTCCTTGTATCCTTCACCGAGGATGGTCTTCAGGTCCTGATCCGGGGTCGAGATCGGTTTCACGGCGAAATTTTCAACCAGAACCTTCAGCACGTTCGGGGTGATAAAGGCCGGCAGACTCGGTCCAAGCCGGATGTCCTGAATACCCAGATGGAACAGGGTGAGAAGAATCGCCACCGCCTTCTGCTCATACCAGGAGAGAATCATCGACAGCGGCAGATCGTTCACGCCGCAGTCAAAGGCCCCGGCCAGCGCCACCGCGATCTGGATCGCCGAATAGGCGTCGTTGCACTGACCGACATCGAGCAGCCGGGGGATCCCGCCGATCTCGCCAAGGTTCTTGTCGAAGAAACGGAACTTCCCGCAGGCGAGAGTCAAAACCATGCAGTCCGCGGGGACCTTCTCGACCAGTTCGGTGTAGTAATCCCGACCGGGTTTGGCGCCGTCACACCCGCCCACCAGAAAGAAATGGCGGATATCCTTGTTTTTGACCGCCGCGATCACCTTGTCGGCCACCGACAGTACGGTGTTCCTGGCAAAACCGACCATGACCGACCCCTTCTCGGTATCCTCGGAGAAACCACCCATGGAGAGGGCCTTCTCGATCACCGGGGTAAAATCCTTGTCGCTTCCCACATGATTCACGCCGGGCCAGGCGACGAGGCCGGTGGTAAAGATGTTGTCGCGGTATGACCCCTTCGGTTTCTGGATACAGTTGGTGGTCATCACAATCGCGCCGGGAAACTCGGGAAATTCCTTGCCCTGATTCTGCCAGGCGGTCCCGTAATGACCATGCAGGTGCTTGTATTTCTTGAGCCCGGGATAGCCATGGGTGGGCAGCATCTCGCCGTGGGTATAGACGTTGATCCCCTTGCCCTCGCTCTGCTTCAAAATCTCCTCCAGGTCCTTCAGGTCATGACCGGACACCAGGATCGCCTTGCCCTTTTTGGCGCCAAGGGGGACTGAAGTCGGCACCGGATGACCGTAGGTCCCGGTATTTCCCGCATCGAGAAGCTCCATCGCCCGCAGGTTCACCTCCCCGCATTTGAGCGCTGCCGCGACACAGTCACCGGCAGAGAGATTTTCCTGCAGGGTGGCGGCCAGCGCCTCATGGATGAAGGCATAGATCGCGTCATCCTCCCGGCCGAGAATCCTGGCATGATCCGCATACGCCGCAACTCCCTTCAACCCGCCGAGCAGAATACTCTTCAACGACTTGATATCCTCATGGTCATCGGCCACGCCGGTCACCACCACACCGTTGCCCTGGGCAATTAAACCTGCAAGGTCCGCCGCCGGGGTGAAGGTGGCAGCCGCCTGGGCAAAATCGGTTTTCCCGCCGGCCTTGGCAACCTTGTCGGAAAGCTCGTTCCGCAACTCCACAGTTTTTCCAATCAATCCCGCCAGCCGCTCGGCATCAAAATTCACATTGGTGAGGGTGGAAAACACCGCCTCGCAGGTAAAAAGACCGGTATCCGCATCGGCGACACCAACCTTGCGGCCCTCCACCGCAAATAAAGACAACCCCTGCAGCGCATGGATCAGCAGATCCTGCAGGGCGGAAATATCCGCATCCTTGCCGCACACTCCGATTTTGGTACACCCGCCCTTCGCCGCTTGTTCACACTGGTTACAGAACATTTCACAATCCTCCTGAAAAAAATTAAATAAAAATTAACACGATGCAAATTTTTAAGCCGTTAACCAAAACACGGTTTGACAACTGATTTTTCAACAGGATAGCGGAAGGAGAGATTTGTGACGTTGACTTAGGTCAAAGGAGGGATTTTTTTAAGTGAGACTTCGAGCAGCGTCGAGACAGGTTTTGCTTTGCATGTTCATAAAAACACCGTTGTCGGAGACCAGAATTCAACCATGTATTCATGTGGTTTGGAGTACAATGGCCGCTATTCAGTTCCTCTGCCCGCCGTGCCTGGAGCCGCTGCTGATCACTACTGTGGATCCGGCCATCAGCAAGTAGTAGCCGATCCCGATGATCAGCATCCCGGGCAGGAAAACCAGATCACCAACCACATTGGGGAATTGAAACATGTCGCTCAGTTTCGTCGGCAAACCGACAACAATCAGAAACAGGACCGCCAGGAGAAGGAGGCCGGTTGTCACGCCTTGCCGACAACCCTGCCCCCGGTCGTTTACTTCCGTCCGCCCAAGCACCAACCCCAGCAGATGGCTGAAAATCACCAGCCAGACCCATTGTCCGAAGTAGAAAAGCCCGATCACCACAATACCCAACCCCAGCGGGAGGAGACCGTTACGAAACGCGTCCTTTCGGCTGGCCGGCAGGGTCCTGAAGAGAGCGCCCAGTCCCAGCCCGGCCAGGAGCCCGACGATTTCGTACAGGGGCCAGTAAAGCAGCCCGAATCCGAAGAAGACCAGAAAATCGAAGGGCACCTGGATGCCGTAAAGGACAAAGGCGAAGGTCGCGGCCATTACCAGAGGACCGGTCGCCTCCAGGATATCACGGGGGGTGACCCGGAAGAGGATGTCGGTAAGTCGATTGCCGGAAGATCTTGGGTTGCCGGTTTCCATTTCAGCCCTGATAAGCGGTGGATTCCCGATCAGGTCGGGAATGTCGTTTGAAACCCTTGCACGTGGATTACGGCCCGGGCCGGGAAGGCCTTATCCCTGAATCCGTGAGCAATATCTTTGCATGCAATTACAGCCACTTGAGACGGAAGATGCATAAACCGTCACGGATTCAGGTTATCGGCATGGTTGCCATCGACCCTCACTTTTCACCTTGCGGGTATAAGTCTCGATGTCTCGCAAGCTCGCTTTCGCCCAGAGGGCATAAGTTTCGTACGAGCAGACCAGCTGCTCAACTCAGCTTTTCACCCTTCGGGCATAAGTTTCGTACGAGCAGACCAGCTGCTCAACTCAGCTTTATTTCTGCCAGAACACGATCCTGCCTTCCAGCGATCCCGCCGCCAGGGTCGAACCGCGCCGGTCCAGGGCCAGAACCAGGAGTGACCCGGATTTACCCGGATAGATCCCTGCCGGCTTGCCGCTTGCGGTCTCCCACCGATATACCGAGCCGTCCTGGCAGGAGGCGAACAGATATTCTCCCCCGGGGCTGAAGACCACCGCAAAGGCCGACTGGGGCAGGTCGAAAGTATGGACCTGGCTGGCGACCAGCTTTTCAGCGGTGAACCGCCAGGTGGTGACGTGGCCGTCGATATGGCTGGTGGCCAGTTGCCCGCCGTCGCGGCTGAAGGCGAGGTCCCAGGTGCCGAGCTTCGGAGCGACCCCCTGGATCCGGTAGGTGCGTCTGGAACCGAAACCTTCCAGGGCCAGGATGTCCCAGAAGGCCAACCGGTCGGTAGAATCGGCCGCCGCGAAGATCGCCTTGCCCGGAGCGAAGGCCACCGCCCGGTAGTCTTCGGTCCCCAGGTAGGACTGGTGCCTGCGTCGCTTCTCGGCGTTCCAGACGGTCACCGCCTCATTTCGCGAAGCGATGGCGTAGAAGCGGCCGTCGGAGTTGATTGCCAGACGTCCGTAGTCCCCCGCGGAGCCCCAATGCGACCGGGGGTTGCCAAACCCGTTCTTTCCCAGGGCGATCCGCTTGATCCCCCCGGTGATTTTCAAGGCCTCGATAGTCTTCCCGTCCGGGCTGATCGCCAGATCGCTGATCTTGATGCCCAGTTCAATCCGATCCACCTCCTCTCTCTTCCGCAGATCCCAGAGACGCACGGTTTTGTCATCATACCCTGCCGAGACCAGATAGCGGTCCGAGCCGGGCAGGAAGACAATCTCAGCCACTCTTCCCGTGTGGCCCGGCAGTTCATAGCGGTGGCCCAGGTCGGCAGGAGAAGCGTCACCGGTGGCGCCCCCGACCATGGGGGGCCAGGAGAACAAGCAGTACAGTAAAGTCAAGCCTGTCACCCGGACCTGGTTTTTAGCCATTTGCTGAATTTTGAGTTTGATTATTCTCGTTCGGAGAAGAGGCATGGAATCGGAATCGTTCGCACAGAAAGCTGAAATCCGTAATTCATTTCTCTTCCGGGCAGATGGAACGCATGTCGGCCAGCTGCTCTTCCGGCATCTTCCCGCCCAGGCTGAGCGCGGTCCGAATGTGCTCCCAGGCCTTTGCGCCGTTCAGCTGCCCGCAGTAGTAATGGGCGAGATTGATATGGGCGTCCTTGTTGTTCGGGTCAATCGCCAGCGCCTTCATGTACATCTCATACCCTTCCTCCTCGTGTCCGGCCAGGGTCAGGGTGAAGCCGAGGTTGACAAACGCCTCGACCATCGGCGGATCGGAAAGCTCTATGGTCTTGCGGAAGAACTTGATCGCCTCGCCCGGCTGGTTTCTGGCGCTGTACACATGGGCCTTGCCGTAATAGGCCGGGGCGAATGCCGGGTCCATAATGATGGCCTGATTGAAACGACCCAGGGCCTCATCAAGATCATTGTCCCGGAAAAAACCCCACCCTTTTTCGACCTCTTCCTGCGCATACTTGGTCACTTCTTTGGCCCCGGCAAGGAGAGGCAGGAGAAGAACGAAGCCCGCTACCAGCATAAAGCTGAGTTGAGCAGCTCGCCTGCTCGTACCGATAAGCGAGCCTGCGAGACATCGAGACTTATACCCGCAGGGTGAAAGTGCTGCTCTGATTTTGTTATTCATTTTCCAGTTCCATCTTTTTCGCAAAGTTTTCGGTAACACTCTCGACAGATCCGGGATCCTGCACCGGCAAAAAACCCGGATTGCTCCCACCCGCCAAACCGAGTGACGTCAATACTCGATCTTGTTCTCCATAGTATCCCAGATCGCGAAGGCGGCAAGCGCTTTTTCCCGCATCATCTGGGTCATCTCAAGGTTGCGGTCGCCGATCGGCTTGATGATTTCATTGTAGATATACTCGTCGCCAAAGCCGACTTCGGCGGCATCCTTCCTCTCCGCCGCATAATAGAGCTGCCTGATTCCCGCCCAGTAGATTGCCGCAAGACACATCGGACACGGCTCACAGCTCACATAAATCCGGCAGTCGCCGAGCCAGAAATTGTTCAGCTCCCGGCATGCCTCCCGGATTGCCACGATCTCGGCGTGGGCGGTGGGATCATTGGTGGAAGTGACCCGGTTCCAGCCCCGGGCGATGATCCTGCCGTTACGGACAATGACCGCCCCGAAAGGCCCTCCTTCCATTTCCTGCATTTTTTCCACGGAGAGCCGGATGGCCTCCGCCATGAATTCCTCATCCATCTGCAAAATTCTCCCAAAGAAAAAAAGCCGCCTCCCTCTCCGGAAACAGCACTTCAGACGATAAAAACACTTTGCCTGCGAGAAACCGACACGTTATTGCACCCAGCGGGTATTAAGTCTCGATGTCTCGCAAGCTCGCTTTCGCCCAGGGGGCATAAGTTTCGTATAAGCAGGCACGCTGCTTAACTTAACTAATCGGTACGAGCAGGCGAGCTGCTCGACTTAAGCTTTTCACCCTGCGGGTATAAGTTTCGTACGAGCAGGCGAGCTGCTCG